>JANOHS010000339.1:0-8090 GCA_031406655.1 Micrococcales bacterium | reverse complement strand
CACGCTCCTCGGCGCTGATTCCCTTGAGCCTGGTCGCCATCCAGGCATCACGTCGTCGGCGGGTCTCGTTGAGCAACGACAGTCCCTGCGGCGTCAGCGAGATGAAGACCTGGCGGCGGTCAAGCGGGTCATCTGTGCGGGTGACCAGCCCACGCTCAACGAGGGCCGCCACGGTGCGGGTCATGCTGGGCGGGCTGACGCGCTCGATCTCGGCAAGCTCGCGCGGGGTCAGCGCGGTGTCCTGCAGCCGCGCCATGACGCTGAACTGGTGGGGCGCCACGACCTGGGTGCTCTCGAAGCGAACCCGTCGGCTGATTCGCATGCACGCCAGGCGCAGATCGTTCGCGAGGTGTGCCAGCGAGGGCTGCTGGGCTGACTGGGTCGTTCGTTTCCTGGGTGGCATGAGTTCCTTCCGGCTTTACTTAGCCTAACTCATTACTCATGCTAACTATTCCCCCAGGCAGGGAAATCCTCGCGACAGCCGGCTGTGGTCAGCCGACGCCGAGCACGCTCTTGAGCGGGTCGAGTGCGAAGTAGAGGGCGAACAGTGCGGAGATGGCCCACATCAACGGGTGGATCACCGAGGCCTTGCCGCGCACGACCTTGATCAGGACGTACACCACGAAACCAGCGCCGATACCGGCGGTGATCGAGTAGGTGAACGGCATCAGGATGATCGTGAGGAAGGCCGGGATCGCGATCTCGAGGTCGTCCCAGTCGATGCCCTTGACCTGTTGCATCATCAGGAAGCCCACCACGACCAGGGCGGGGGTCGCCGCCTCGTACGGGACCACCGACACCAGCGGCGCCAGGAAGGTGGCCGCAAGGAACAACAAGCCGGTGACGACCGAAGCCAGACCCGTGCGCGCGCCCTCGCCGACTCCCGAGGCAGACTCGATGTATGCCGTGTTGCTGCTCACGCTGCCCGCGCCGCCGGCGACGGCAGCCAATGAGTCGACCAGGAGGATCTTCTGTGCGTTCGGCGGGTTGCCGTCCTTGTCGAGCAGGCCTGCCTCGGCGCCGATCGCGACCATCGTGCCCATCGTGTCGAAGAAGTCTGCGAGCAGCAGGGTGAAGACGAGCAGGATCGCCGAGACGGCACCGATCTTGCCGAAGGAGCCCAGCAGGGAGAAGTGGCCCAGGAGCCCGAAGTCCGGGACGTCAACGAGCTGTGAAGGGATCTTCGGGACGTTCAGGCCCCAGCCTGTGGGGTTGACCAGCTTGCCGGTGGCATCGAACTGACCGCCCATCTTGCCGATCAGCTCGACGATGATGGCCAGGACGGTCGCGCCGATGATCCCGAGCAGGATCGCGCCTTTGACCTTCTTGACCAGCATGATGATGATCGAGAGCAGACCGATGACGAAGACGAGCATCGGCCAGCCGGCCAGGAACCCACCGACGCCCAGCTCGACCGGCACCGGACCGACGGGCGGGCGGCGGACGATACCCGAGTCGACGAGGCCGATGATCGCGATGAACAGGCCGATACCGACGCTGATCGCGATCTTCAGCTGCGCGGGGATGGCGTGGAAGACAGCCTTGCGGAAGCCGGTCAGCACCAGGACCGTGATGATGATGCCCTCGAGGACGATCAGCCCCATGGCGTCCGCCCAGGTCATGCCGGGCAGCTTGGCGATGCCGAAGGTCACGAAGGCGTTGAGACCCAGACCCGTCGCGAGGGCCAGCGGATAGTTGGCCACGACCCCCATGAGCAGGGTCATCACCCCGGCCACCAGAGCCGTCGCCGCCGCGACCATGGCGAGGTTCGGGGCGGAGCCACCACCAAGGAAGCCGCCGGTCCCGTCGGCCTGAGTGCCGATGATCAGCGGGTTGAGCACGATGATGTAGGCCATCGTGAAGAACGTGGCGACGCCGCCTCGGATCTCCCTGGCCGGCGTCGAACCGCGCTGGGTGATCTGGAAGAACGAGTCGATGGCGCCGTGCGAGGTGGATGCTTGCTTGGGTCTGGTAATCGAGGGCATGGCGCACAGCGTAGGGCCGTCCGCGATGCTCCCTCGCCGGGGGTCAGGGCGAAGGATCGTGGTTGCTCTGACGACCACGATCCTTCGCCCAGCCGCGGCGTCCACATAGGCTGCCGGTGTGATCCCTGATGAGCCCCAGCCGCTGGCCGTCGATACCACCTTGTTGCTCCGGGTCGGTATCGCGCTGTGGGTGGTTGCTCTGGTGCTCAGCCTGCTCGTGCCGGCCCTGCATGAAGCCGAGCGACACTGGTGGCCGTGGGCGTGCGTCGTCGGCATCGTCGGCGGGCTGCTTGCGCTGCCGTACGTGCGCCGCGGCCGGGGAAACGCAGCAGCGGCTCAGCCCCGGCGCCACCCCTGACCCCGTGCGATCCCACCATCCGAGCGGCCGTGGTTCGCGGTCAGCCGTAGTTCAGGATCAGGCGTGGGTCGAGCTCACCAGCGGTACTCGACGCCGCTCAGGTCCTGGCTGACCTGCCAGAGCCGCGAGGCGAGCGCAGGGTCCTGGGCCAGGATGCTCAGTCGTGCCGGACCGACGGGCCCTCTGCTCTCGTTGAGCCACCTCGGACCGGTGTACGAGCCGGGCGCCGCGGCGGCCGCGGCGTACAGGACCGGCTTGGCCCCGGCAGTAGCCGACTGGAAGATGGCCCGCATCACCCATGGCGCCAGGACCCGGACCAGGGCGTTGGAGCCCATGCCCTGACGGTCCGACACGAGTCCTGTCGCCGCAATCCCCGGATGCGCCATGGTCGACGTCAGCGTCGAGCCATGCGCCGTGGCGCGTCGTTGGAGCTCGGCGCCGAAGAGCACGTTGGCCAGCTTGGAGCTGCCATATGCCGGCCCGGGTCGATAGCCCTGCGCCGGGTTACCGCCGAGCACGTCAGCGCCACCCCGGTGATGAGCCAGTGACGAGACGGTGACGACGCGGGGCGAGACGCCAGCGCGAAGGGCGGACAGCAGCAGGCCGGTCAACGCGAAGTGGCCCAGGTGGTTGGTGCCGAACTGCAGCTCAAAACCGTCCCTGGTGCCCTGCCATCTGCTCGGGGTCATGACTCCGGCGTTGTTGACCAGCAGGTCCAGTGGACCCTCCCACGCATCGGCGAACCTTCGCACCGACGACAGGGATGAGAGGTCCAGCAGGGCGATGCGGACGTCAGCGCCGCTCCCACCAACACCCTTGTGGCTACTGCGGATTCGCTCCGCGGCCCGCTCGGCAGCCGAGAGGTCACGGCACGCGAGCGTGACGCAGGCGCCGTGCCGGGCGAGCGAGCGGGCTGTCTCGAAGCCGATGCCCGAGCTGGCCCCCGTGACCACAGCGGACGTTCCGGTCAGGTCAGGCAGCTCGTCCGACGTCGTTGTCATGAGGGCACGAGGAGCGGATCCGCTCAGACCAGGTCGAAGGCGAAGTCGTCCAGAACCGGCTCCTCGGCAGGTTTGGGGTCCTCCCGGATCAGCTCAACCTCGCTGTGCGCACCGCAACCATGGTCAAGGCTGACCACGCGACCGTCCGAGGGCGACCAGGCGTTCGCGCACACGCCAAAAAGAGCACGCAGGGCACCAGCCATCGGCAGGTAGAAGCCGCAGGATGAGCACGGCGCAGGAGCCTGTTCAGCGACCGGCGACGTGGGCCCGCCGTCTCCGTCATACCAACGCTGGGCTGCGACCTCGCGGCCCTCCGCGGACAGGACCCGCTTGCGACCCAGCCCAAGCTCCCAGAGGGCCAGCTGGTCGACGTCCTCGTCGCCGGTGGCCTCCGCGCCCGGCTCGAGACGCTGGTCGTCCTCGATGAATGGCAGGACGTCGCCGGCTCCGATGTCGCCGGGGGCCACCCGCTGGTCGTACGGCAGCCACTCCGGCGAGAGCAGCGCGCCGTCGCCCGGCACCAGGTTGGTCTCGCAGACCGTCGGCGTCTTGCCGCGTGGCACGCGAGCCATGGTGATCGCCCATCGCCACCCCGGGTAGGCCGACGCAGTACAGGCGAAGAAGTGGGTGGCGAGGCGGTCGTCCTCCATGACGGCGCCGAGATGCCCACCGACCGTGCCCGGCTCGGCGATGCTCTCCGCTGCGAGGCGGGCCTGCTCGATCGCGGCAATCAGGACCGCGTCGGCCTTGGTCCTCATCGAGTCAGGCGCCTGTCTCGAGCTGGCCCGCAACCCCGTGCAGCACCTTGGCGACCTTGGCCGCCGTGGGCTTGTCGGGGTACTTGCCGCGGCGCAACGTGGTGGAGACGCTGTCGAGCAGCTTGATGACGTCCTCGATGATCACCGTCAGGTCTTCCGGTGACGTGCGGTTCTTGGCCGCGACGGATGCGACGACGGACGGCGCAGGGTCGAGGACACGCACGGACAGCGCCTGCGCGCCACGGCGACCCTCGACGACCCCGAACTCCACCCTGGTGCCGCCCTTGAGCGTCGTGACACCGGCGGGCAACGCGTCCGCGTGCAGGAAGACGTCAGCGCCCTCGTCGTCGCTGAGAAAACCGAAGCCCTTCTCGGCGTCGTACCACTTGACCTTGCCTGTTGGCACAACCCACCTCTTGCTCATATGTCGCCGAGCCCCACATGCGGGCAGAACGCGATGGCGCACGTTGCGCTGACCCCAAGGCTAACCGCTTCGTCAGGAGGTTTTCAGCCACCCGGCCAGATGGGCCGGAACCCGTAAACCGCATGGGGCCGGATCAGGTCTCCATCGACGGAGCTGCGCCCGGGGTGATCCCGCATGAAGCCTCGAACTCCTGCCCGGGCTCGAGGACCAGCAGGCGGCGGCCGGAGTTGAACGAGTCCGGCCCGCACGTCATCGGTTCCACCGCGATGCCACTGGTGCGCCGCGCATGCAGTGGCAGCGAGTCGCCGGTGAAGACCTGAACCCACGGGAAGGCCGCGGCGTCCGCCCACACGGTGACCTCGCGCCCGCTGGTCGCATGGGCGAGGGTGACCCGCCAGCGGCCGTCGGAACCGGCAGCGAGGTTCGTGTAGGCCGTGTCCAGCGCTGTCTCCCCCAGCAGTGTCGGCTCCCGGAAGTCCCGATCGGTGCCGTTCACCGAAGCCAGGCCCACAGGCAGGAGACGGTTGTCGACCTCGAGCAGGGACCCCGCAGGTATGCCGAGGCGCACCTCGTCCACCCGGTCCTCACCGACGCTGAGGTAGGGGTGCGCGCCGAAGCCGAACGGCGCCGCGCCGGCTCCGACGTTGACCGCGTGCGGCGTCACCGTGAGGCCCTGGTCGTTCAGGGAGTACGTGACGAAGAGGTCCAGGCTCCACGCCCAGCCCTGCTGGGGAGGCAGCCGGCATCCGAGGGTGATCGCGCTGCGGGTCTGCTCCAGGACCGACCAGATGGCCCACCGAACGAGGCCATGGATCGCGTTGCCGCGGGCCGGCTCCGTGAGAGCGAGCTGAAGGTCCTGACCGGCGAACGAGTACCTGCCGTCGCGGATCCGGTTGGGCCACGGCATCAGCAGCTGACCACGTCCGGCCGAGCACTGGGCCTCCGGCGCGTACCCGGCAAGCACGCCATGACCCCGAAAGGCATAGGTGCGAAGGCCACCCCCCACCTGCACGACGACCGCTTCGTGCTCGCCGTGCCCGATGGTCCACTGCTCTCCGCTGGGGAGCACGCGGTCCGGGCTCAGGACCATTCGGACCGCCGGGCTAGCTGCTCGACCCGGAGCCCGCCGCGGGAGGCAGGGCCAGGGTCGTGATGGCGACCTTGTCCGAGGCACGCGCCAGGACGAACGCCTGCCCGCCCTTGACGAGGGCAGCACCCCGGGACCTGGTCGCAGCGTTGCGACCGTAGGTGCCCGCGAAGCCGTCCGAGCTCTTGAGGGTGACCGATGTGTCGCTCACCGCGGTGACCTCGCCGCGCTGGAACACGACCGCCTGGGCCGTGCCGTTGACCGTCGCGGTCACCTCACCGTGCAGTGCCGTTCCACCCAACAGGGCGCCAAGCCCGCCCAGGCCCTGGTCCCGACCACGTGGCATACCGGGCAGCCCGGGCAGGTTGCCGCGGTCCCCGTCGTCAGCACCAGGACCGCGATCGTCGCCGAAGCCCTTCCTGTTCCCGTTGCTCTTGCCGTTGCCCTTGCCGTTGCCCGGGCCATCCTGACGCAGGAACTGGCCGCCCTCGCGGCTCCCCAGCAGACCAACGCGATCGCTGTTACGCAGAACCAGCAGGCCCGCGACGCCGATTCCGAGAATCATCAGGATGGCGACAGCGGCGGCGGAGAGGCCGAGCGCCAACCGCCTGCCCGGCGTGGACGTCGCCTGGTGCCACACGTTCGTCCCGGGCGGGTGTGCCGAACCGGGGGCGCCAGCCGTTCCAGAGGGCGGGGCAGCGGGGGCCGCCGGCATCGGCTGGGTCGGCGGGTTGCCCCCCGTGGGCTGGTCGGACGGTTGCTGGGGAGGCGTGCTGGGCGGCTGCACCGGAGGCTGCTCTGACATGGCGTTTCCCTTCACTCCACCCAAGCATCCCGCATCCGCCCGGGAGATGTCTGGGAAAAGTCTGGGAATCGCCTATGTGCCGTTGACGGCCAGCCCGAGGATCTCCACGGCCTCCGCGCGCATTTCCACCTTGCGGATCTTGCCCGTCACGGTCATGGGGAACCCGTCGACGACGTGGACGTACCGCGGCACCTTGTAGTGCGCGAGCCTGCCCTCGCAGAAGGTGCGAACGCCCGCTGCTGTCAACGGATCTGCCCCCGGACGCATCACCACCCAGGCCATCAGCTCCTCGCCGTACCTCGGGTCGGGGACGCCGATCACCTGGACGTCGGCGATGTCGGGGTGGCTGTACAGGAACTCCTCGATCTCGCGCGGGTAGACGTTCTCACCGCCCCGGATCACCATGTCCTTGATCCGGCCGACGATCGACAGGTAGCCATCGTCATCCATCGTGGCCAGGTCGCCGGTGTGCATCCAGCGCGCGGAGTCGATGGCTTCAGTCGTCTTGTCCGGTTCGTTCCAGTAGCCCAGCATCACGCTCGGGCCGCGCGTGCAGAGCTCGCCGGGCGCTCCCCGCGGGACGACTCGTCGCATGGCCGGATCCACGACCTTGACCTCGAGGTGCGGCATCACCCGGCCAACGGTCTCCGTCCGCCGTGCGAGGTCGTCGTCGACCCTGGTCATGGTCGAGACCGGCGAGGTCTCGGTCATGCCGTAGGCGATGGCGACCTCCGACATGTTCATCTCGGCGATCACGCGCTTCATCACCTCGACCGGGCACGGCGAGCCGGCCATGATCCCTGTGCGCAGCGAGGACAGGTCATAGGTGGCGAAGTCTGGGAGTCCCAGCTCGGCGATGAACATCGTGGGGACACCGTAGAGACTCGTACACCGTTCCTGCTCAACGGCTTTGAGGGTCGCAGCGGGGTCAAAGGCCGGCGCGGGGATCACCATGCAGGCGCCATGACTCGTGGCCGCGAGGTTGCCCATGACCATCCCGAAGCAGTGGTAGAAGGGCACCGGCAGGCAGATCCGGTCATGCTCGCTGTAGCCCACGAGCTCGCCGACGAAGTACCCGTTGTTGAGGATGTTGTGGTGGCTCAGCGTTGCTCCCTTGGGGAACCCCGTCGTGCCCGAGGTGTACTGGATGTTGATCGCGTCGTCCGGGTCGAGCTCGGACATCCGGGTCGCCAGCTGATCCGTGGCGGTGCCGGCACCCGCGGCGACCAGCTCGGCCCAGCTGTCCTCGCCGATGTAGACGACCTCGCGCAGGTCCGGGCACTGCGGCCGCACCTCGTCGATCATGGCCCGGTATTTGGACGTCCTGTGCACCACTGCGCTGACAAGCATCCGCATACCCGACTGCGCCAGGACATAGGCGAGCTCGTGGCTGCGATAGGCCGGGTTGACGTTGACCAGCACCGCGCCGACCTTGGCGGTGGCGTACTGCAGCAGCGTCCACTCGGGACAGTTCGGCGACCAGATGCCGATCCGGTCGCCGGCCTCGACCCCAACGGCGATCAGGCCCAGGGCCAGCGCCGTGACGTCAGCATCAAGCTGGAGGTACGTCCAGCGGCGGCCGCTGGGCACGTCGACCATCGCCTCGGAATCCGGGAAACGTGCAGTGGTCCGCATCAGGTTGTCCCCGATCGTGTCGCCCAGGAGCGGGGTG
>JANOHS010000334.1:0-2255 GCA_031406655.1 Micrococcales bacterium | reverse complement strand
CTCCCTCGCGCACGCCGACCCCTCCGGCGAGATGCCGGCCGTGCTCGCCCTGACCAGCGGGTATGTCGAGGTGGCCAGCACGCGGGGGACACGCACCGTGGGCGCCGCGGACTTCTTCCTCGGCCCGTTGGAGTCCTGCCTGCAGGAGGACGAGCTGGCCACGGCCGCATCCTTCGGCCGCTTCCCCCCCGGCACCGGTATGGCGTTCGCCGAGTCTGCGCGCCGCCGCGGTGACTACGCGCTGGCCGGAGTCGCCGCGGCCGTGACCGTGGTCGACGGCCTGATCACCTCGGCGCGAGCCTCCTTCGTCTCGGTGACCCCCACGCCCGACGTCCTGGACCTTGGCGAGCCGCTCGCCGGGAGCGCCCCGGCGGATGCGAACTGGGCCGGCGCCGCCGAGCTGGCCCGCGAGCACGTCGACCCGGACGCCGACATCAACGCCAGCGCGGAGTATCGCCGGATGCTGGTCGGCGTCCTCACCGCCAGGGTCCTCGCCGTGGCCGCCTCGAACGCGACCGACGATGCCGGTGCCAACGCCGGCGCAAAGGGAGCCTGAGCCTTGAGCGAGATGACGCAGACCGACCCTGAGCCTCTGGTCGAGATCACGCTCCGGGTCAACGGGGTGAGCCACACGGCGGCCGCACCGACCCGCAGGCTGCTGTCGGACTTCCTGCGCCACGAGCTCCGGCTCACCGGCACCCACGTCGGCTGCGAGCACGGTGTCTGCGGCTCCTGCACCGTGCTGGTCGACGGGACGCCGATGCGCTCGTGCCTGATGTTCGCCGTCACCGCCCAGGACCACGAGATCACCACCGTCGAAGGGCTGGCCGACGACGTCGACGGCGCAACCGCGATGAGCCCGGTGCAACAGGCCTTCATCGAGTGCCACGGGCTTCAGTGCGGGTTCTGCACGCCTGGCTTCCTGACCACCATCACGGCATACCTGCGGGAGAACCCAGATCCCAGCGAAACCGAGGCGCGAGAGGCGATCTCGGGCAACCTGTGTCGTTGCACCGGGTACCAGAACATCGTCCGGTCCGTGCTCCGGGCCGCCGAGATCACCAGGGAGAGGGTGGCCGGGGCATGACGACCGCGATGTTCGGCGCCCCGGTCCAGCGCAAGGAGGACCCGCGCCTGGTGAGCGGCAACGGCCGCTACCTGGACGACCTCGGCCAGGGCGCGCTCGCCGCAGCCTTCGTCCGCAGCCCCTACGGGCACGCGCGCATCCTGGACATCGACGTGACGGCCGCGATCGAGGTTCCGGGCGTCATCGCGATCTACACGCACGAGGACCTCGACGGCAAGACCGCCGAGCGCCTCCCGTTGCTGATCCCGCACCCCAGCCTGACCAACCCGATGACCGCGTACTGCCTGGCTCGTGAGGTGGTCAAACACGTCGGCGAGGCGGTCGTGATGGTCGTCGCCACCGACCGCTACGTGGCCGAGGACGCCTGCGAGCGCATCTGAGTCGACTACGAGCAGCTCCCGGTGGTGGTAGGCCTGGAGAGGTCGCGTGCCGCCGTGGACCTGGTGCACGCCGAGGCCCCTGGCAACGTCTCGGCGCACATGGTGCAGGAGGTCGGGGACACCACCGCCGCGATCGCCGCGGCGCCGCACCGGCTGTCGCTGTCCTTGCAGATCGAGCGCAGCGCGTCGATGCCGATGGAGGGCAAGGGTGTCTACGCCCGCTGGGACAGCGACGAGCAGAGCATCCGCATCTACACCTCCACGCAGACGTCCACGGGCGTCCGCGCCGCCGTGGCCGCCAAGCTCGGTATGCCGCTGGCCAAGGTCGAGTGCATCGCTCCCGACGTGGGCGGCGGCTTCGGGGTCAAGATCATGCACCCCTGGCCGGAGGAGGTGCTCATCCCGTGGGCCGCGCGCCGGCTGGACGCCGAGGTCAAGTGGGTCGAGGACCGCCGCGAGCACTTCATCTCCTCGGCGCACGAGCGGGCACAGGTCCAGGACATCGAAGTCGGGTTCGATGACGCCGGAAGGGTGTTGGGGCTCTCGGTGAAGTTCTGGCACGACAACGGTGCCTACACGCCATACGGGATCATCGTCCCGATCATCACCTCCACCCAGCTGCTGGGGCCCTACAAACCCGGCACCTACCGGTGCGAGTTCTACTCGATGTACACCAACACCGTGATGGTCACGCCCTACCGCGGGGCCGGGCGCCCGCAGGGTGTCTACGCGATGGAACGCACCATGGATGCGATCGCGGACTACCTGGGTCTGGACCGCACCGACGT
>JANOHS010000321.1:0-3152 GCA_031406655.1 Micrococcales bacterium | reverse complement strand
CCTTCATGCCCCGACGATATGCCGGGCCTGCTCCAGCGCCTCCGGGGTGTCGACGTCCAGGGTGATCTGCGCCTCGCACGCCAGAGTCCCGGTCAACAGGGCGTCGACGACGGCCATGAGCCTGGCGCCAGCCGGCTCGCTCGGCAGCGCGGCCTTCAGTCCCTCGCAGCGGTATGCCGCCAGCAACGGTTGCCGGCGACCGTCCGGGTCCGTGGCCAGGACGGCATCAAGCTCCGGCTGGGCGTTCAGCGCGTCGGCGAGCATCGGTACGGCGGCCGCGGCGAAGGGCATGTCTCCGCCGACCACGACGCAGGTCTCGGCCTGCTGGCGTTCAAGGTCGTCGAGGCCGGCCGCGATACCGGCGACCGGCCCACCTCCGGCAGGGGACTCGCGGCACCATCTGACCGATCGCCTGGTGGGCCGCTCCTCACCGACGCACACCACGACCCAGCCCGCGGGCAAGCCGTCGAGCAGATGGTCCATAACCGTTGTCCCAGCGAGGGATTCGCGAGTCTTGTCGTGACCTTCGAGGCGACGCGAAGTTCCACCACAGAGAACGATCACGGCGGGCTGCAGGTGCGGCATCAGGCCCTGCCCCCCACGCGCCTGGTCAGCTCCGTGGCAGCTCGGATGACCTGCTCGACCAGGACGCGCCGCTGGTCATCAGTGACCTCCGCAGCCGGATACGTCACGGCTATCCCGGCCACCGGATGGCAGACGTGGTCGAGGACCGGAGCGGCCACGGATGCGAACTCTGGTGTCACCGTCCCATCCTCCGTCGCGTAGCCGTCGATGCGCACCCGGGCCAGCAAGGTCCGCAGGCGGGGCAGCGTCGTCGGGCCGAGGCCATGGCGCTGGACAAAGGCGTCCCGTGAGGGAAAGAGTGCCCGAACCTGTTGCGGCGGAAGGGAAGCCAGCATGGCCAGGCCACTGGCGGTCAGCTGCGAGGGTAGGCGAACGCCGACGTCGGTGACCAGAGGCGGCCGCCCTTGCGCCCGCTCCTCGATGACGTAGAGGACGTCCCGGCCGTGCAGCACCGCCAGGTGGGCGTTGTGTCCTGTCGTGTCCACCAGGCGCACCAGCAGCTGCCTGTCCAGGCGTTGCAGCGGTGCCTGTCGGGTGTAGGCCGACCCCAGCTCGAAGGCTGCCACACCGAGGCCATAGCGCCGCTCCTCAGCCAGATGCACCACGAAACCCTGGTCGCGAAGCACGGTCAGCAGGTGATAGACGCTCGACCGCGGCAGGTCGAGGTCGCGGGCGATGGCAGAGGCCGGGACGGGCTCGGGGTGCCGTGCCAGCAGTCGCAGCACAGCCAGGGCGTGACTGGCGGCGGGTGCGTTGGCCATAGCGCAAGTGTCTCAGGTGCGAGACAAGTCGTGACGGCAGCCGTCGCCGCGACCGGGCCAGCTACAGTCGCGCCCATGGAAGAGAGCCTCGGCGTGGAGTTCGCCAACGCAGTCGCGGCAAAGGACTACATTCGCGTTCGCAAGCTCATCCACCCCCAGATCGACTTCTGGGCGATGACGCCGGCCGACATCTGGGACGCGAGTGGGCCCGACGAGGTGGTGGGCGTGCTTGAGGAGTGGTTCGGCAACGATGAGCTGGCCGAGGCGATCGAGGTGCTTGGCGGCGATCACTTCGCGGACCTCGAACGCGTCGGGTATCGCCTGCGGGTGACGCGCCCGGACGGCGAGTACCTGATCGAGCAGCAGGCCTACCTTTCCAAGCGCGAGGGACAGATCGGCTGGTTGCGAATCATGTGCTCGGGCTTCCGCCCCGCTGGTCAACCGGCGTAGTCCGGAGACGTGTCTCAGAACTGAGACACTAACTACGGGCCGGGGATGGTTGACCCGTCGCCGGTGCGCTCCAATGAACTCATGACATCAGCCCATGACCCGGTCAGTACGCGGGGTTCCACCGACACGCTCGCCGCCGAAACACTTGCCGCCGACACAGTCCCTGACAGCACGGTCCCTGTCGGCATCGGCCCGCTGTCTTTCGACGACGTCGTGGCTGTCTCCCGGAATGGCGCCCGCGTTCAGCTCACCGCCGGGGCTCTCGAGGAGATCCGCCGGAGCCGCCAGATCATCGAAGGCCTGGCTGACGACGTGGAGCCCCACTACGGGGTGTCAACCGGCTTCGGTGCGCTCGCCACCAAACACATCGCACCGGAGATGCGGGCCCAGCTGCAGCGCAGCCTGGTCCGTTCCCATGCGGCCGGCTCCGGCCCCGAGGTCGAGCGAGAGGTCATCCGCGCCCTGATGCTGCTGCGCCTGTCGACCCTGGCCACCGGCCGGACCGGCGTGCGCGAGGAGACGGCCACGGCATACGCCGCGGTGTTGAATGCGGGCATCACCCCCGTTGTCCACGAGTACGGCAGCCTCGGTTGCTCCGGAGACCTTGCACCGCTCGCGCACTGCGCGCTCGCCGTGATGGGCGAGGGGCCGGTCCGCGACGCGAGGGGTGAGCTGGCCCCCGCCTCCAGCGCCCTGGCCGAAGCGGGCATCACCCCGATCGTGTTGCGCGAGAAGGAAGGTCTGGCCCTGATCAACGGCACCGATGGCATGCTCGGCATGCTCGTCCTGGCCATCACGGACCTGCGCAACCTGCTCAAGGTCGCCGACCTCACCGCGGCGATGAGCGTCGAGGGTCTGCTCGGCACCGACGACGTGTTCGCCCCTGATCTGCAGGAGCTGCGCCCCCACCCGGGTCAGGCGGCGTCGGCTGCCAACCTGCGCAGGATCCTGGCCGGAAGCCCGATCCGGGCCAGCCACGACAACGAGGACTGCCCGCGGGTGCAGGACTCCTACTCCCTGCGCTGTGCGCCCCAGGTCGCCGGCGGCGCCCGGGACACCGTCGACCACGCCGCCCTGGTCGCAGGTCGCGAGCTTGCCTCGGCCGTGGACAACCCCGTGATCACCCTTGATGGCCGGGTGGAGTCGAACGGCAACTTCCACGGTGCCCCCGTGGCCTATGTCCTGGACTTCCTGGCGATCGTTGCCGCCGACGTCGCGAGCATGTCCGAGCGTCGGACCGACCGCTTCCTGGACGTCTCGCGCAACCACGGTCTGAACGCGTTCCTGGCCGACGACCCAGGCGTTGACTCGGGGCACATGATCGCCCAGTACACAGCGGCCGCAATCGTTTCCGAG
>JANOHS010000292.1:0-4248 GCA_031406655.1 Micrococcales bacterium | reverse complement strand
ATCCCTGAGCTCGGCAAGACTTTCGCGGATCTGCTTGATCAGGGCCGGCCTGGACAGAATGTCCAGCGTCTGCTTCAACGACTCCAGGTCGTCCACGCTGACCACGACCGCGGCAGGACGTCCGTGCTTGGTGATCACGACCCTTTCGTGCTCCCGCTCCACCTTGTCGACAACCTCAGAAAGGTGGTTCTTGACATCCTTCAGTGCCATCTGTTCGCCCAAGCTCATGACCACAAGTGTAGCCACTTTGTCTCCGCTTTGATCTATGGTCGTCATCACCTGCGAAAGCCTGCCATCGACCACCGACAACGGCACTGGTCATCAAGTGTCATGTCCCCTGTATGCCGTGTGCCTGGGCGATGACCGTGGCGCCGGCCAGGAGGCGATCGTCCAGTGCTGACGGGCTCAGGACTCAGGCGTTGAGCAGCTGTGACACACGCCCTGGCGTCAGGTCGAGCAGGGCTGCTGCATCCCGAACCGAGTAACCCTCGCGTGCGAGTCGAGCCACTGCCGTAGCCGTGTGGGCCATCAGGGCCTCCTCGAGCTCACGGGTCTCCCGTCGCTCGCGTCCCACCGCTGCGGCTTCCTGCACCACCTCGTCGCTCACCTGGTAGGTGAACGAGATCTCCGGCGT
This sequence comes from Micrococcales bacterium, assembly GCA_031406655.1. Classification (GTDB taxonomy): domain Bacteria; phylum Actinomycetota; class Actinomycetes; order Actinomycetales; family Dermatophilaceae; genus UBA4719. The sequence continues at coordinate 3,614 of JANOHS010000292.1, read as the reverse complement.
GGCGTCGTCGTCCAGGTCGGCCATGAGGATGATCACCTCGCGAACGGACTTGGCCAGACCGGTCAGGGATCGGGCAAACGTGTGGGCCCCGGGCACAGCGGGGACGTCGGCCAACCAGGAACTGCCCTCGCGTGTGACGATGACCTCGTAAACGCTCATAGGAGCCATCTCCGTCCAAGTGCTGGGGCAAGGTCGCTTTCGATCTTGCGGAGTGTGCCGGTAGGGATGTCGCCGGGATGTTGGGGGACTGCTGTGCTTGCCGTGACGCCCCCAACTGTGACCCGGTAACGCTTGTGTGATCCGACGGTGCGGACGTGCTGGCCGCCCTTGGCCTCGATGATCTGATTGACTTCCCGTGCCCTCATGAGCGTAACGTTTAACGGCTAAACACTACAACTGTTAAGCGGTTAAACACCAGACGTGTTCGCTCGGCCGCGGCCGAGCAGCTCACGCGCCCGCCGTAGCCCTTGTGGCGCGGCTGGCTTCGGGCAGTGGCTCGCGGTGGGGTGCAGGGGAGCGCGCAGGTCAACATCACCTGCCGGAGCCTGTCATCGACCACCGACAACGGCACTGGTCATCAAGTGCCATGTCCGCTGTATGCCGTGTGCCTGGGCGATGGCCGTGGCGCCGGCCATGAGCGCGGGATCAGACCGACAGTCAAGCCGGACTGCGCCGCTCCACGACGTCTTCCCGCAGGCCATCGTGGAAGAACCGGTAGCTGCCCTTGGAGGAGGCCTTCGCCTCGTAGAGCGCCAGGTCGGCCAGTCGGAGGAGCTCGCTGGCGTCGGTCGAGTGCTTGCTCGTAGCGATGCCGATGCTGATGTGTACCGAGAGGGCCCGGCGCTGTCCGGCCAGGGTCATCGGTTCGCGCAGCTCGTTGGTGATGCGCGCTGCCAGCGCCTCCACCTCGGCCAGGGATGCGGCCCCCTGCACCAGGAGGGCGAACTCGTCGCCGCCCAGCCTGGCTGCGCTGTCCCCCGAGCGCACCGAATCGGCGAGGGTCCGTGCGACTCGTTGGAGCACCTCGTCCCCGACGGCGTGGCCCCGGGTGTCGTTGACGGCCTTGAACTCATCGACATCGATGAAGAGCACGGCGACCAGAGTGTCCGGGCCGGCCACCCGACGCAGCGCGCGCCGAAGCCGCTCGACGAAAAGGCCTCGGTTCGGCAGCGAGGTGAGGTTGTCGTGCAAGGCGCGGTGCTTGAGCTCGCGCTCCATCTCCCGCCGTTCGGTGACGTCGCGGATGGTGAGGACCAGGCCTTGCACGTCGGGGTCCTCCAGCAGGTTGCTGCACACGACCTCAGCGTCGATCCACCTGCCGTCCGAGCGCTTCAGCCGCCATTCGGCCTTGGCGTCCTGCTCGACGCCATACCGACGCATCCGGTCAAGCAGCTTGCGGGAGTGCTCGAGGTCGTCGTCGTGCAGGATTCGCTCGACCGGCTGGCCGGCCAGGTCCGATGGGTAGTAGCCCAGGACGCTGGTCACCGACGGCGTCTGGTAAGTGATCTGGTCGTCGGCCCCCACGACGAGAATGACATCGGAGGCGTTCTGGATCAGGGACCGGAAGTGCGCCTCGCTCGCCCGCCGATGGACCTCGTCCGCGAGGGCGACCCGCTGCAGCGCAAGGGACACCTTGAAGCCCAGGGCCTGGATCGCGTCCTGGCTGAGGACGAGCGCTCTCTGCTCACCTGTGACCAGCAACGCTCCGGTCAGTGAGTGGGTCGAGTGTAGGGGAACCACAAGGGCGCTCGGCCCGATCTGTTCCGGGCGGGGGAGCAGCACCGCCAGGGAAGCCGCGTCCACCAGGGCCGGGTCGAAGCCGGTGAGGGCGCTCAGCGTCTCGGGCTCCAGGTCGGTGACCGTGGCGTGGGCTCCGCTTGCGATGTTGCGAAGCTCACCCCCCTCAAAGAGGGTCAGGCCGACTCCGAAGCCGGGCTGGCCGGTGGTCAGCTGGGACAGCGCGGCGCGCACCGCTTCCCCTACCTGCCCCTCATCAATGGCGGCGACCAGCGCCCCGCCGGCGATCCGCAGGGTTCGCTCGCGCGCGATGCCCGCCTGCTGGGCGTGCACGACGCCCCACACGCGGGTGGTGACCAGTACGAAAAGCACGGCGGAGACGCCGGAGTGGATGTTGCCGTCCTCGCGGTTTCCGAGCTGCACCTGGACGATTGCGTCAACGGGAGCGACCAGCGAAGCGGCCGCGATCAGCAGCAACCGGATACGCCCGATGTCCACCGGTCTCGGCGGTAGCGCCTTGGTCATCTGCACCATCGAGGGATGCAGGGCCGCCGCGCCAAGCAATACGTAGAACACGATCCAGCCGCCATCCACCGGCCCGCCGACCGCCCAGGTACCGTTGAGCGCGATCAGCCCGTACAGCACGTCCGCGGTCAGCAGCCCGATGGTGGCGAACGTCAGCATGTGCAGCGACGGGGATCGGAAGCCACCGGCGGACAGCAGCCTTGCCAGCAGGGCGAGCAGCAGCACGTCGCCGAGCAGGTACGTCACCGACGTCACCTTCTGGGTCCCGGTCAGCTCACCATCGCGGAGGAACGGCTCGATCAGGTAGACCCACGACAGGAGCCCCAGCCCAACTGTGATGATCACGGCGTCGAGCAGGCTGGAGTCGTCGTCCCAGGGCGTCCGGGAGTGGATGAACATGGCCAGGGCGGCCGCGGACAACGGGTACACAGCCAGGTGGAAGGCAAGGGCAAGCGAGGGGAACGGGCCGTTCTGACCCAGCGCCAGGGGGAGTGCCATGTCGATGAGGTCGCCCGCGGGGAGCGTCGCGACTGCTGCGGCCAGCAGGTACCAGGGCAGTGGCTGTTCGGGCCGGTGACGTCGTACGCCGAGCAGTATCGCCAGCACGCTGCTCAGGCCGAGCGCCGTCCACACCAGCAGGGGCCGGCCCGGCAGGGACAGGTAGGCGATCGTCAGGCCTGATGCCCACAGCAGGTAGAGCGTCAGCGTCCACCTCGGGGACGCCAAGTCGCGGAACCCGGTCCGCTGCGCTGCCTTCGGCGCACCCGGCGGGCCTGGTCCCGCTGCGCCGCGCACACTCATGCCCAAGCTCCCGTGTTCAGCCAGGGCGGCCGGTGGGCCGCTTCTTCGGAACGTACTGCCGGAGGTAAAGGTCGGTTATGGGGTTGGTCAAGTTCTGCCGGTTCGCGGCCACAATCCCGGCCGTTCGGACGAGTCGCCCTCAACCGAACAGACGATGGCGCTTCAGTCGGTCATGCCCATCATCCGGACACCGGCGATCGCGCGTTTCGGGGTCCGCCAGCCCCCGATTCGCGCGATCTCCGGTGTCCGGTCGGGACTGGTGTTTCGAGGTAACGCTTGCCTCGTCGGATGCAGCCGCCCGAGGTCACCTTCGTACCGTTTCCGCTCAGCGACCAAGGTAGCGCCGCAGTGTGTCGTAGACCTTGTCGCGAGTGCTGATGGTGACGACCAGGACCAGCAACACGCTCTCGTCGACCTGGTAACAGACGCGGTAATTGCCCACTCTGATCCGCCAGATGCCGGAGTATCCCTTAAGCGGTGTACAGCCGGGCGGATGCGGCGTCTCACCAAGAGCCTCGATGGCCTCTTCGATCGCTTCGGCATCGGAAGGT
>JANOHS010000285.1:0-5885 GCA_031406655.1 Micrococcales bacterium | reverse complement strand
AACGGCATGGGCAAGACGACACTCATGCGGAGCATCATGGGCCTGACGCCCCCTCGTCACGGCACCATCACACTCAACGGGAAGGACTTCACGAGGGCCAAGCCAGAACGTGTCGCCCAAGCCGGGATCGGCTATGTGCCTCAGGGGCGCCACCTCTTCCCGTCCCTCAACGTGGAGGAGCACCTCACCCTTTTCCACCGGAATGGAAAGCCATCACCAGGGCGTGCCGGCTCATCCGGATGGACTCCCCAGAGGGTGCTGGAACTCTTCCCTGAGCTGGCAAACCGGCGCAAGGTCTCAGGGACACTGCTGAGCGGTGGCGAACAGCAGATGCTCACCATGGGACGGGCGCTCGTGACCAACCCCTCCCTTCTCATCCTGGACGAGCCCTCGGAGGGGCTGGCCCCCGTGGCTGTCGACCGCGTGGTTGAGACATGCAGGGAACTGCTCAGGGACGGCATGTCGCTGCTACTGGTCGAGCAGAACATCCACGTTGCAGCGGCGCTTGCAGATCGCGTCTATGTGCTGGTTAGCGGACGCACCGTTCACCAGAGTGTCGCCTCTGACTTCTTCGGCGACCAAGAACTGCGGCAGACACTCCTCGGACTCTAGGAAGACACATGACTGAACCGGCTTTGAAGGACAACACCTCTCCCGCCATCAAGGGGACGGTGGCTCTCTTGGGTGCCTTGGACACCAAGCTCGAGGAGTTCCTCTATGTCAAGGAACAGATCGAGGCTCGTGGATTCGCCACGTTCGTCATAGACACTTCCATCTTCCAAGGCCGCGAGTTCACCGCCGACGTCTCACCCACCGAAGTCGCGAGCGCGGGCGGGGCATCGCTGGACGACCTCGCACGGCGCCACGACCGCGGTGAGGCGGTCGCAGCAATGGCAAAGGGTGCTCCTGTGATCGTCAGGAAGGCATGGGACAGCGGCAAGTTCCGCGGCATACTCGCCATGGGCGGAGGAGCCGGTACGGCGGTGGGCTCAGCTGCAATGCGAGGGTTGCCCTTCGGCGTTCCGAAACTGATGGTGACAACCCTGGGTGGAAGTGATACCAGCGGCTACGTGGGCAGCAGCGACATCGTAATCATGCCGTCCGTGGCCGACATCTCGGGAATCAACCGGATCACTCGGAACATATTCAAGAATGCAGCAGGGGCCATCTGCGGGATGGTGGAAGCTCGAGAGGTCAGTGCCGAGACAACGGCAGCGGTCTCGGGTGAACGGTCGGCGGAGAACGAACGGCCACTGGTCGCGGCGACCATGTTCGGGAACACAACCCGTGCAGTTGACCACGCACGGCGCATTCTGGAGGAAGCGGGATACGAGGTCCTTGTCTTCCACGCCACAGGCGCCGGCGGCAAGGCGATGGAGTCGTTTATCGAGCAACGGTACTTCGTCGGTGTTCTCGACCTCACCACAACGGAGTTGGCCGACGAGCAGTGCGAAGGCGTGCTCAGCGCTGGGCCGGACCGCCTTGATGCCGCTGCCAGCCAAGGGATCCCACAGGTTGTGACGCCGGCCTGCCTGGACATGGTGAACTTCTGGGCTCCGGAATCTGTGCCTGCGAAGTTCAAGGACCGCTTGCTCTACAAGTGGAACCCGCAGGTGACTCTGATGCGCACGACGGTGGAGGAGAACCGCACGCTCGGCAAGACCTTCGCCGACAAGCTGAACCGCTGCAAGGGACCAGTCAAGGTGTTCATCCCCATGGGCGGCTTCTCCGAACTCGACGTCCCAGGGGGTGTCTTCTGGGACCCCGAAGCAGATCAGGCATTCGTCGAAGGTTTGAAGGCTTCGCTGCGCGAGGACATCCCGGTCGAGATCCTCGACGTCGACGTTAACGACGAGGCATTTTCCGGAGCCGTTGCGGGGGCCCTGGTGGCCATGTTGGCGCAAGACAGCCCCGGCTGGCTCGGAGCCGATCCCGCGCAAGTGATCTCTCAGTCCTGAAACCCAAAACGAAGTGGAGTGGAAACATGGCAGTCACCCGAAGTGAAATTCTGGACAGCCTGTACGCGAAGGCGGCAGCAGGCATTCCGATCATCGGAGGCGGGGCCGGCACGGGGATCTCTGCCAAATGCGAGGAGGCGGCAGGGATAGACCTGATCGTCGTCTATAACACCGGTCGCTACCGTATGGCTGGTCGCGTGTCGATCACTGGTCTCTTTGCCTATGGGGATGCTAATGCCATCGTCATGGAGATGGCGGGTGAGGTGCTGCCTGTCGTCGAGGTGACTCCGGTCCTTGCCGGTGTCAACGCTACCGACCCGTTCCGCCTCATGCCGCAGTTCTTAGAACGGGTGAGGGAAGCCGGATTCTCGGGCGTCCAGAACTTTCCCACGGTCGGCCTGTTCGACGGGACGATTCGCGCCAACATGGAAGGTTGTGGCTTGGGGTACGACCGGGAGGTCGAGATGATCCGTATCGCACACGATATGGACCTGCTGACCACGCCATACTGCTTCAACGAGGCGGAGGCGTGCGCCATGACCGAGGCAGGTGCCGACCTCATCGTCGCGCACATGGGTCTCACGACTGGCGGGACCATCGGCGCTGCGGTTGCCATGACACTCGAGGAAGCGGCCGAAACCACCTGCCGGATCGCCGCTGCTGCACGCAAGGTCAGGCCTGACGTGCTCGTGATCTGCCACGGTGGGCCGTTTGACGAGCCATCGACGGTGGAGCGTGCGCTGGCCATGATGCCCGAGGTGAACGGGTTTTACGGTGCGACGAGCATGGAGCGTCTACCTGTCGAGCGGGCCATCACGGAGCAGGTCCGGGAGTTCACCCGGTTGAAGACGGTCCCGTTCCTCAGCGGCCGCTGATCTCTGGGTCTGCTGAGGCTCAGGCGAGGGCTTGAAGCCCCTGGCCCCTGCCTTGCCTTGGCACGGCCGGAGCACGCGCGCTGTTCCGTGAGATTGCACCCCGGCTGCAAGAAGCCGCTGCCACGGGCCGAACCGCGTCGCGGAGGCGATAAGGGGAGCGACGGGCTCGGGTACCGAGGCGCAAGGGCGCGTCAAGCGCCCGGACCGTAGGCCTCTCCTGTGCCGAACGCTGCGCCCCGCCCCGAGTCGTTTGCGTCAGGGCTGATCTACGGTCTGCTGGAGGGGCCGCCGTTGCAGACGGCAGTCGAGTATGGCGCTGCACACGGCGCGCTCGCCATGACCACCCCCGGCGACACGACCATGGCGACCAAGGCCGAGGTGCTCAACCTCGCACGCGGCGGCGGCGCACGCGTCGACCGCCAAGCCGACCACGAGAAGCCGATCCACATCAAGTGCTTCCTGGTTATTGAAGGCGGCGTCCGCGTACACCGACAGTGTCCGGTTGGCTACGGCTAACGTCGGCTGTTTGTGGGGAATGCACCCGTAAGTTGTCGTGGGGACGGGCATTTGCGCTGGTCACAGGGTTGCCGCCTCTGGACTGTAAATCCATCGCGAAAGCTTCGAAGGTTCGAATCCTTCACCTGCCACCACGTGCCCGAGAGGGCCTCTGACCTGCGGAAACGTGGTCAGAGGCTCTCGTCACATACCCAGTAGGGGTATCCAAACTGCCCCTGGCTTGGCGGTCATCCGGTTCGGAGGCCGCAGGGCTGTGACCTGCACAAACGCGCGAACCGACTTGGGCGGGTTCGAGGTCTGTGGGGAATGCGTGGGGAAAGTTGGGTCCGGACCATGGTGCTGGCCGGACTGGTCCGAGCGCTGACCTGCGGGTATGGCGGGGGTGGGGGTATGCAATCGCGAGGGACTTACAAGCCATCGCGGTTGAGCAGCGGTGATGTCAGCCGGGTCCGGGCGGAGATCCCTCCTGATGCTGGCGGGATTCGGTGGTGGGGCGGTCCTGTTGGATGCGCCGGCCAGGCTGGAACTAACGGTGCCGCAAGACGTGCCCCGTGAGCGGGAGTCTCCTGTGGGTGGGGTGCTATGGGACACGTCTTCGCGCGCACAGCGTCTGACCTGTGGCGTTCTCGCAAGTCGTTAGATGCAAACGCCCGCGGCGCCGGTGGCTGACTCAGATGGGCACCGGCCACGGCGGGTGGGCGCGAGCGCGCCACCCGTTAGTGGGTGGGCCGAGCCTAGGCGGTGCGTGCCCTACGGGAGGATGTGCCCCGCGGCTTGGAAGAGCTCATACCACTCGGGTCGGGTGAGTGGCAGGTCTGAGCCAAGTGCGGCGCCGGTGACCCGTTCGGGGCTGGTAGTGCCGAGGACGACCTGCATCTGGGCGGGGTGGCGGGTGATCCAGGCGGTCGCGATGGCGATCGGTGGGACACCGTAGGTCGTGGCCAGCCGGTCGATGACCCTGTTGAGTTCGGGGTAGTCGGGGGAGCCGAGGAACACCCCGGTGAAGAAGCTTGCCTGGAACGGTGAGTAGGCCTGGATGGTGATGTCGTGCAGGCGGCAGTAGTCCAGGATGCCGCCGCCGTCGCGGGTGATCGCCTGGTCCTGGGCGAGCATGTTGGCGGCGACGCCCGCTGCGATGATCGGGGCATGGGTGATCGACAGCTGGAGCTGGTTGGCGACGATGGGCTGGCGCACGTGCTTGCGCAGAAGGTCGATCTGAGCGGGGGTGTGGTTGGAGACCCCGAAGGTCCGGACCTTGCCCGCGGCGGCGAGGTCGTCGAACGCGCGGGCGACCTCGTCCGGCTCGACGAGGGCGTCGGGCCGGTGCAGCAGAAGGATGTCGATGTAGTCGGTCCGGAGTGCTGCGAGGGATCCCTCGACGGACCTAATGATGTGCTCGTAGGAGAAGTCGAAGTTCCCGCGCCCGATGCCGCACTTGGTCTGAATGGTCAGGGCGTCGCGCTGCGAGGCGGTTAGCGCCATCGCTTCCGCGAACCGGGCCTCGCAGCCGTGCAGCGGCGGGCCGTAGATGTCGGCGTGGTCGACGAAATCGATCCCCGCGTCGCGGGCGGCGCGCACGAGCGCCCGAACCTCGTCGTCGGACTTGTCGGTGATGCGCATCATGCCGAGCACGACGTTCGGGACGACGATGCTTGTCCCGGGCAGGGTGAAGGTCTTCACTGCGGAGATTCCCATTTCGTCGTCAGGGTGGTACGAGGCAGAGCCTAGCCTCGCGCTTTCGTGCGCCCAGCAGAACGGAGGAGTCCTTACGTGGGAGAACTTCGTTCTTCAGCTCGTCATCGCCTGCCAGTGAGAGTGTCAAGTGCCGTGTCTTCACGATCGGGGAGGCTGTCAAGGCTTTGTCGAGGGGTCTGCGTCAGCGCGACCCAGATGTCCTTTGGTCCGACATGGCGCGCATGCGTGACCTGATCAGCCATCACTACTACGACGAGCTCGATCCCCAGATCGTTCGCACCATCATCGGCGCGCCCGTCGAACGCTTGCGGGCCGCGTGCGAAGCGATCCTCGCGGAGCCCGACGCGGCGGTTGAGCACAAGCGGTCAGTCGTCTTCACCGCTTGTCACCGGCTGGTGTGTGGGGATGCCGAGGGTAGGGGTACGCAATAGTGGCGGACTTTCGCACCATTGCGACATCCATCCCACTCGGTCCGTCGCGCGGCCGATCTACCAGACGGCCGCCTTCTGGGCCGAGGACTCGGAGTCGTTTGCGCAGGCAGCCGTCGAGCCACGGGGCAAGGACTTCTACACCCGCTACGGCAACCCCAACCACGCGCAGGTCGCCGCCGTGATCGCGCAGCTCGAGAACACCGAGGCGGCATTGCTCACGGCGTCGGGGATGGCCGCGCTGAGCACGACGGTGCTGGCCCTGGTGTCCGCGGGTGACCACGTCATCGGACAGAAGTCCACCTACGGCGGCACCGCCTCAATGCTGTTGAACCTCTTGCCGCGCCTCGGCATATCGACCACCCAGGTGGACCAGACCGACCCGGAGGCATTCGAGAAGGCGTATGCGTCGG
>JANOHS010000282.1:0-2522 GCA_031406655.1 Micrococcales bacterium | reverse complement strand
GCCCTGTCCGCCCTGCTGGCGGTTGTCGTTCTGGCGGTTGTCGTTCTGGCGTCCGTTCGCTCGACCACCTTGCTGACGGTCGTTCGTACGCTGCGTCCGGCCATCGTGGCGAGCGGTCTCATCGCGCGAGGCGTCCCTTGGAGCAGCGGTGTCCAGCGGCGCCTGCTCCGTGGCGGACGGCACAGTGCCGTCCTCGGAGGGAGTGCTCATGACTGGCCGCTGGGCCCGGCGGGAGGTGCGTGCGGGACGCTGGCTGAGCGCCGGGGTGTCCAGCGCGCCGGGGTCGGCGGACGCGGGTGTCGCAACCGCAGGCTTCGCCATCGTTGGCTGGGCCGGGGCCTGAGCCACCGACGCGGAACCGCCGGACTGGCGAGCCTTGATCGCGGCGACCAGATCGCTCTTGCGCATCTTGGCGGTTCCGGTAATACCCAGACCTCCGGCAATGCCCTGGAGCTCGGCCAGCTTCATGGTGCTGAGTCCGCCGCCGCGCTTGGGCGTCTCATCGGCGCCACCGGTTGGCACTGCCGCGAGAGTTGTGATGTTTGTCACGAAGGATCCTTCCCCCTCGTATTCGGTCCACGCAGAGTGCTGGGCCGGGGATGTGGTGCCAGGGCAGACCCTGACGTGAAAACCGCATGAGCCGACGTGTCGACGCCGCGTGCATCAAGAAAGATGCACTTGCTCAGTGGTTTGTACACCTGCTGTGATCTGCTCGATCAACTAACGAATCGGCGATAACGACCGGGTGCGCATTCAATATAACACCACCGCCGATCACCTTTGGCCGAAGCATGGCGTAAGTCGGAACTTCCTCACTCACAACCAGCACAGGCCTCCTCAGACCAGTAGTCTCTCGAGGCTCGCGCCGGCGAGCGGCATCCCGGGCTCGAGCACCCGCCATACGGACCGGTCTGCCACCAGGCGAGCGTCCTCGATCTGCCCCGCTGTGGTGAGGACCAGCACACTGGGTCCGGCACCAGAGATGACGGCCGCGTGTCCCTTGTCCCGAAGCGCATCCAGCAACGCCATCGAGTCCGGGAAGGATGCCCGTCGCTGTTCCTGGTGCAGCCACTCACGCGTTGCGGGAAGCAGCAGGTCCGGGCGGCGGGTGACCGCCTCGACGAGCAAGCCGGCCCGCGCAGAGTTACAGGCCGCGATGCAGTGGGGGATCTGGTCGGGAAGGACCGCGCGCGCGGTGGCCGTCGGCAACTGTGCGGTGGGGAGGAACACCAGAGGTATTACGTCCCCGGCCACCTCGAGCTGGACGGAGTGGATCTGGCCGGGGTCGACGTCGTCGGCCCAGGACAGGGTCATCCCGCCGAACACACTCGCAGAGGCGTTGTCGGGGTGGCCCTCCATCGCCGTAGCCAGGTTGTTGGTGAACCAGCGGTCGAAGTCGACACCGGCGTTGTCCCGCCCAAGGGCAATATCGCAAAGTCCTTGTGCGGCAACGATTCCAGCCACGATCGAGGTCGCCGACGAACCAAGGCCCCGGCCTTGCGGGACGGCGTTGCGGCAGCTCAGGTGCAAGCCTGCCGGGGTCTCGACCTGAAGCTGCTCCCATGCCCTCAGCATGGACCGATGAACCAGGTGTCGCTCGTCGTGAGGCAGCTCCTCAGCACCCTCACCCTCGATCTCGATTCTGAGAGCGGGCTCGGTGGTCACGGTCACGACGCACTCGTCCCAGATGCCAAGGGCCAGCCCGATGGAGTCGAAACCCGGGCCGATGTTGGCGCTGCTGGCCGGGACCCGGACGCGGACCGACGACCCCTCGATCAGTGCAACCACGGCCATCAGCCCTCGAGCCCGAGCGCGTTGGCCGCGGTGAAGGCGTCGACCGACACACGGGTCGGCACGACCTCGGTCCCACTTGCGTCCTTGAGCGCCCATGCCGGGTCCTTGAGCCCGTGGCCGGTGACGGTGCACACGATGCGGGCGCCCGGGGGGACGAGCCCTGCGGCGTGCGCGGCGAGCAGCCCCGCGACGCTGGCTGCCGACGCCGGTTCGACGAAGATGCCCTCCCTCGCCGACAGCAGACGGTGTGCGGCGAGGATCTGCGCATCAGAGACTGCATTGATCAGACCGCCGGAGTCGTCGCGTGCCTCGACCGCCTGGCGCCACGATGCCGGGTTGCCGATCCGGATGGCGGTGGCGATGGTCTCGGGATGGTCGACCGGGTGGCCCAGCACGATCGGAGCCGCGCCCTCGGCCTGGAATCCCCACATCCTGGGCAATTGAGTTGCGGGGCCTGGGTTTTCACTCTTGTGGTGGTACTCGCAATAACCACGCCAGTAGGCCGTGATGTTGCCGGCGTTGCCCACGGGAAGGCAGTGGATGTCGGGTGCGTCCCCCAGAACGTCGACGATCTCGAACGCCGCGGTCTTCTGGCCCTCGATCCGCGCCGGGTTGACGGAGTTGACCAGATCCACCGGGTAGGACTCGGCCAGTTTGCGGGCCAGGGTCAGGCAGTCGTCGAAGTTGCCGTCCACCTGCAACAACGTGGCACCGTGGGCGATGGCCTG
>JANOHS010000262.1:0-2402 GCA_031406655.1 Micrococcales bacterium | reverse complement strand
CATCGGTCTTGACCTCGAGCTGGACGAGCACCTCGGTGTCACCGAGCTGGACATGCGCAAGACCAAGCAGATCGTCTACAACCTGCTCTCCAACGCGGTGAAGTTCAGCAGTCAGGGCGGTCTGGTGTCACTGCGCGCCCGGCACGTACCGCGAAGCTCCGTCGGCACTCTCGAAGGCGCCTGGCCCGTGCGCAGGTTCGCGTTGACCGACAACGAGTTCACCGAGTTCCTGGAGATCCGTGTCACCGATGGCGGCATCGGCATCTCCGAAGAGAACATGGCCAAGCTGTTCCAGGCATTCACCCAGATCGACAGCAGTCTCGCGCGAAGGTTCGAGGGCACGGGGCTTGGCCTTGCGATGGTCAAGCAGATGACCGAGCTGCTTGGCGGGAGTGTGGCCGTGGCCAGCAGCGAGGGCGAGGGCACGTGCTTCGCTGCGTGGGTCCCACTTCGCACGGCAGTCCTGCCATCCTCCATCGAGCGCAGAGCGGTCAGGTTGGAAACGGTCGAGGGCTTGGAGAGCCACAAGCGTGTCGCTCTCGTGGTCGAGGATGACGATGAAGCCGCAGCCTTGGTGTGCAGCATTCTCGAAGCTGCAGGCTTTGCCGCCGTGCACGCCTCCAGCGCTGAGGAAGCGCTCGCCATGGCACCGCCAAAGGGCCTCGACCTGATCACGCTGAATACCCAGCTGCCGGGGATGGACGGCTGGCAGTTCCTTGCCAGCATCCGTGAGGACCCCACCTGGGCCAAGGTCCCGGTCGTCGTCATCTGCGACAAGGCTGATGGTCCGTTGGCGTTGGCAGACGGAGCAGCCACCATCCTGCAGAAGCCGATCAGTCGCGCGGCGCTGAAGAAGGCACTGACCAGCTTGGGCTTCTACGACGCGCAGGACCAGACGTACACGGTGCTGGTCGTCGACGACGACCCCAAGTCGGTGCAGCTGATCGCCACGCACCTACCGCCGCCCGTGTATGCGACGGTGCGTGCCTACAGCGGGCATGAGGCCATCGTCCTGGCGCATCGGATACAGCCCGACCTGATCCTGCTGGACCTGATGATGCCTCGCGTGACCGGGTTCGACGTCGTCCAGGCGTTGCAGGACGACCCCAGAACGGCAGGCATCCCGATCCTGGTCGTGACCGCGAGGGAGATCACGGCACTGGACCGTCAGGTCCTCAACGCTGATCCGAGGCAGGTCGTTCGCATCATCGAGAAGGCAGGCCTCAACAGCGCTGAGTTCATGGCCGAAGTCCGGCGTGCTCTACAGCAAGACTAGAAGGAGCATCAATGGCCAAGATACTGGTCGTCGAGGACAACCCCGCCAACATGAAGCTGACGTCACTGCTGTTGCACAGCGCTGGTCACAGCGTGCTGAGCGCTGGCGATGCGGAAACGGCGTTGAGGCTGGCACGGGGTGAGCAGCCTGACCTGATTCTCATGGACATTCAGCTGCCAGGCATGGACGGCTTGACGGCGACGACCATTCTGAAGCAAGACCCTGCCACAGCGTCCATCCCAGTCATCGCCCTGAGCGCGCTGGCGATGAAGGCAGATGAGGAACGGAGCCAGACCGCCGGGTGCGATGCCTACATCGTCAAGCCTTTGCGATACAGAGGGCTGTATGCCGTTCTGGAACGTCTCCTGCCGGAACCACACCCAGCCGTGAAGGGGGCAACGTCTCCGGCAGTGACTGACTGAAGACCGTTGTGGCACAACGTATTCCCGCTCGATCACCAGTCGCTACTCCCAGCCTGGGTTCGGCCGGGCACCCTGGGCAAGACCACGCTTGACCGGCGCTGTCGCCGACCATGACTTGGGACGTGGTTGACGGCCGCAGGTTGGGCGGATTGAGTACCCGAATGACAGCCGAGGCCGTGCTGGAGCCTGAGCCACTCACAACACACCGGGTCGGCTGGGGTTTCATCTCGCTGTACACGTTGGCGTACATGAGCACCAGCCTGGTGTTTCTCGCGCCCCTACTGGTCACCTTGGCTCTGAAGGTCAACTCGCTCGTGGGGATCAAGCAGGCACCGAACAGCCTGGCGCTTGTCGCCGGGGTCGGCTCCCTGCTGTCGATCTTCGCCAATCCGCTCTTCGGCAAGATGAGCGACCGCACCTCGTCGCAGCTCGGCATGCGGCGGCCATGGATGGTCATCGGCCTGGGGGGTGGTTCCCTCGGCGTCCTCGTCGTCGCGTTGGCGCCCAACATCCCTGTCGTCCTGCTCGGATGGTGCATGGCCCAGGTGTTCTTCAACGCCCTTCTCGCCGCCATGGTGGCGGTGCTTCCGGACCAGGTCCCGGCCGCTCAACGCGGCCTGGTCTCCGGTGTCCTGGGGGTCTGTGTGCCCATCGCGTCGGTGAGCGGAACCTTCGTGGTCAAGCTCTTCACCGGCAACCAGCTC
>JANOHS010000226.1:0-4834 GCA_031406655.1 Micrococcales bacterium | reverse complement strand
CGGCCTACGCCGAAGTCGCGGTAGAACGCGGCACCTCGTGCGAGAACCACCAGAACGCTGGCCAGGGACAGCACGTTGTTGACGACCGTCGGTCGGCCGAACAGCCCCTCGATCGCAGGCAACGGCGGTTTGGCGCGGACCACGCCGCGCTTGCCCTCCAGGCTCTCCAGCATCGCGGTCTCCTCACCGCAGATGTAGGCGCCCGCGCCGACCCGGATCTCCAGGTCGAAGCCGTGGTCGCTGCCCAGGATGCGCGGACCGAGCCAACCGACCTGGTATGCCGTCCCGATGGCGGCCCGCATCGTGGTCACCGCGTCGGGGTACTCGGAGCGGATGTAGATGAAGCCCTCAGCGGCGCCCACGGCGATCCCGGCGATGACCATCCCCTCGATCAGCATGAAGGGGTCGCCCTCCATCAGCATCCGGTCCGCGAACGTCCCACTGTCGCCCTCGTCGGCGTTGCAGGTGATGAACTTCGTGGGGCCGGGTGCGTCCAGGACCGTGCGCCACTTCACCCCGACCGGGAAGCCCGCCCCGCCACGTCCGCGAAGACCGGACTCCGTGACCTCGTCACAGATCCGCTCCGGGGTCATCTTCAGGGCTCGGCGAAGTGCGACCAGTCCGCCGTGCGCCTCGTAGTCCGCGGTGGACAGCGGGTCGATGATGCCGACCCGGCTGAAGGTGAGCCGGTCCTGGTCGGCGAGCCAGGGCATCTGCTCGATGCGGCCGTGACCCAGCTCATGCCCCTCCCCGGCGAGGAAGGCCGCAGCGAACAGGCCGGGGACATCGTCCGGCGTGACCGGGCCGTAGGCGACCCGGCCCTGCGCGGTCATCACTTCGACCAGCGGCTCGAGCCACATCATCCCTCGCGAGCCGTTGCGGACGACCTGGACGTCTGCGCCCCGCATTGACGCCTGACGCACGATGGCCTCCGCGACCTGGTCTGCGCCCACGGAGCGGGCCGATGAGTCCCGGGGCACGTAGACGGTCGTCATGCCGGCTCACCGCCGTGCACCGCGTGGCCGACCAGCTGGTCGAGCTCCGCAGTGTGGACCCGCCCGTGCAGGTGACCGTCGACGGTGACTGTGGGCCCCAGTGCGCAGTTGCCCAGGCAGAAGACCTCGTCGAGGGTGACCGACCCGTCGGTCGTGGTACCGCCGAAGTCGACGCCGAGGGAGGTTGTGGCATGTTCGGCCAGGACGTGCGCACCGACCGACTGGCAGGCCTCACCCCGGCAGACCTGGACCCGAACCTGCCCCGGCGGGGTCGTTCGCAGGTCCGCGTAGAAGGTCAGCACGCCGTACACGTCGGCCCGCGACAGGTTGAGCGCCTTGGCGACCAGCGGCACCGCACGCGGGTCGACATACCCGAAGGTCTCCTGCAGTGCGTGCAGCACGGGCAACAGCGGGCCTCGCTGCCCGGCGTGGGCACCGATCGTCTCCAGGGCAACCTCCTGGGACCAGGAGGTGCGCGGCGGGGACCCTTGGCTCGACATCGGGTGGTTACCCCTTCGGCTTGTTGGTATCCAGCGAAACTACTCCAGGCGACCTGCCCTGGAACCAACGGGCCGCCGGACCAGGTCGACCTGCGAGTACAGTTGCCTGCACAACGAAGGGCTTACCTCTCGCCAGGTAGGCCCTTCGTTGTTGTCGTCAGCCGACCTCCGACGGGACATCCTCGATCTTGGTTGACCTGATCTTGCGGGCGGACCGCTGGTCGACCCAGGTGGCGATCCGGCTCAGGGCGTAGTTGATCAGGATGAAGATGACCGCCACGACTGTGAGGATCTGGATCGGGTTGTCGAGGTTGAGGGCGATCAGGTTCCCCTGCCGCAGGAGCTCTGTGTAGAGGCCGAGCACCGCCGCCAGCGAGGTGTCCTTCAGGATCACCACGACCTGGCTGATCAGGGCCGGCAGCATGACCCGGACGGCCTGGGGGAGCAGGACCAGCCGCATCGATGCCCCCGGGGTCAGACCGACGGCCAGGGCCGCCTCGTTCTGGCCCTGGGGCAGCGAGGCGACGCCAGCCCGGATGATCTCGGCGATGACGACGGAGTTGTAGGCGGTGAGCCCGATGACCAGGAACCACAGGCCCGATCCGCCCGGCATCCCGGTCAGGTTGACGCCGAGCTCGGGCAGGACCCGGCTGGCGAAGTAGATCGTGATCACGACGGGGAGGCCGCGCAGGAGCTCGATCAGGCCGACGATCGGCAGTCGCGACCAGCGGCCGAGCATCATCCGCGCCACGCCGACCACGGTGCCGACCACCAGGGAGAAGACGATGGCCAGCACTGCGGCCGTCAGCGTTGCGAGGATGCCCTTCCCGACCAGGTTCCAGACCAGTGGGAAGGTCTCGTCGGACGGGTTCAGGATCGGGCTCCACAGCTTGCCGGCGAACTGTCCCTGGTCGGCGAGGCGCTTGGCGACCAGCCCGACCAGCAAGAGCAGCACGACGGTTGCGATAGTGCCGCCGATGGCGGCCTGGCGTCGGGCGCGGGGCCCGGGCACGTCATACAGGACGTTGGTGCCGCTCATCGCGCGATCGCCACCTTGCGTTCAAGGAAGCCCAGGGACACGCCGGCGGGCAGGGTGATCAGGAGATAGCCGATGGCCACGCCGGTCAGCACTGGCAGCGCCGCGAAGCCCTGGGCGCTGGTGAGAGTCTCGCCGACGCTGAAGAGGTCGCGCCCCACACCGAAGGCGCCGACGACCGCGGAGTTCTTGAACATGGCGATGATGACGCTGCCGACCGGTGGGATCGAGGTCCGGAACGCCTGGGGCAGAACGACGTGGGTCAGCGACTGGGTGAAGGTCAGGCCGATGGCCCGGGCCGCCTCGGCCTGCCCTGCGGAGACGGAGTTGATGCCGGACCGCAGGGCCTCACAGACGAAGGCAGAGGTGTAGATGATCAACGCGGCGAGCCCGAAGGCGTAGTAGTCGGCGTTGATGCCGATCTCGGGGAGCCCGAACGCGAACCCGAACAGCACCACCGTCAGCGGACAGTTGCGGATGAGGGTGACCCATGCCGTGCCGAAGGTGCGCAGCGGCGCGACGGGGGACACCCGGCAGGCCGCGATGACCGTCCCCAGCAGCAGCGAGCCGACCGCCGCCCAGAGACAGATGGTCAGGGAGCGCAGGAACCCGCTCCAGAACAGGTCGAGGTTCTGGGTGACAGCGTCCATCACTCACCTCCTCCTTCGGTTGGCTGGCTGTGCGGCTGGTCGTGCGGCTGAGGGCGCCCACCGGGTATGGCGAGCGCCCCCACCTTCGTACGCTGGCCGGCTCAGGTGCAGGGCGCTGCCTCGGGCAGCTTGGCCGCCTCGGCGCCTTCGACCTTGCCCGCGGTGTCTGCCCACGCCTTGGTGTAGGCCGCTTCGTTGTCCTTGAGCGTCTTGTTGATGAACTCGCAGAACTTGACGTCGCCCTTCTTGATGCCGATGCCGTAGGGCTCCTTCGTGAACTGCTCGCCGACCAGCTTGAACGCCTTCTCGGACTTGGACACGAAGCCCAGCAGGATGACGTTGTCCGTCGTCACGACCTGGACCTGGCCGGTACGAAGGGCATTGGCGCACTTGTCGTAGACGTCGAACAGCACCAGCTGGGTATCGACGTTGGCGAGATATGGCTTGATCTGCTCGGACGGGGTGGAGCCGGTGACCGAGCAGACCTTCTGGTCGGCGTTGGTCTTCAGATCATCGGGGCCCTTGATCGTGGTGTTGTCGGTCTTGACCATGAGCTGCTGACCGGCGACGTAGTAGGGACCGGCGAAGGTGATCCGCTCCTTGCGCTTGTCGTTGATCGTGTAGGTGGCCGCGACGAGGTCGACAGTGCCCTTCTCGATGAGCTCCTCCCGGACCTTGGACGGGCTCTCGACGTACTCGATCTTCTCGGCCGTGACGCCCAGAGCCCCGGCGATGATCTTGGCCACCTCGACGTCGAAGCCGGCCAGCGTGCCGTCAAGACCCTTGAGGCCGAACCCGGGCTGGTCAAACTTGGTGCCGACCTTCAGCTTGCCCGCGGCCGCGATCTTGGCCATCGTCGTGCCGGCCTCGAAGCTGGGGTTGTCAGCCGCCGGCGTGGCGTCCTCAGTGCTCGAGCCACATGCGCTCAGGGTGAGAGCGGCGACCGCGAGGCCCGCCGCGAAAATCCTTCGTCGTTGTCCCATTGTCTGATTCCTCCTGGATTGGCGCGGGTGCGCGGGTGCGCGGGTGCGCGGGGGAAAGCTTCAGTGAGTGAGGATCTTGCCCAGGAAGTCCTTGGCCCTGCTGGACTTCGGGTTGGTGAAGAACTCCTTGGGCGTGTTCTCCTCCACGATCTGGCCGCCGGCCATGAAGACCACGCGGTTGGCGGCCCGGCGGGCGAAGCCCATCTCGTGGGTGACCACGATCATCGTCATGCCGTCCTTGGCCAGGCCGGTCATGACGTCGAGGACCTCGTTGATCATCTCCGGGTCGAGCGCCGAGGTCGGCTCGTCGAAGAGCATGACCTTGGGGTCCATCGCCAGGGCGCGGGCGATGGCTACACGCTGTTGCTGGCCACCGGAGAGCTGCGCGGGATACTTGTCAGCCTGCTCCGTGATGCCGACCCGCTCGAGAAGCTGGGTGGCGCGCTCGTTGGCCTTGTCCTTGTCCAGGCCGCGAACCTTGATGGGCCCCAGGGTGAGGTTCTCGCGAATCGTCTTGTGCGCGAACAGGTTGAAGGACTGGAACACCATCCCGACATCCGCACGGAGCTTGGCCAGCTCCTTGCCCTCGTCGGGCAGCGGGACGCCATCGATGGTGATCGTGCCGGACTCGAACGTCTCGAGGCGGTTGATCGCGCGACACAGGGTGGAC
>JANOHS010000224.1:0-2227 GCA_031406655.1 Micrococcales bacterium | reverse complement strand
AGCTGCTTGAGGCCCCGCTCACGCTCGGGGGTGCCGACGGCGCCGCGGAAGTACTTGGTCGTGACGATCGTGGAGGCGTTGACCGACCAGAAGTCCGGGAACTCCACGTCGCGCTGCTCGAAGATCGTGACGCCGGTCTTCCAGTTCTGCTGGACGACGTCGCGGTGCTCCCACGTGACCTCGTCGTAGGGGTGCACGCCCGGGGTGGTGAAGATGCGCTCGACCTTCACGCCCTTCTTGCCGCTGTTGCGTCGCGCCCCTGCACGTGCGCTGGTCGTCTCCGACATTGCTGGTCTCCCTTGACCTGGTTCTTTCCGGATTACTGACAAGTCTTGCTGCCACCACCGACAGTGGTGGGCTTCGTGCGGGGCCTAGCTGCCCGCCATACCGCGGGCTGGGTCCGGTTCTTGCCCTGTGGGCTCTCGCTCGGCGCGAAGCAGGGTGATCGCGGACTCGAAGTCCTCCAGGCTGTCGAAGCCCTGGTAGACGCTGGCAAACCGCAGGTAGGCGACCTCGTCGAGCTCGCGCAGCGGTCCGAGGATGGCCAACCCCACCTCGTGGGCGTCGATCTCCGCGCTGCCCTGTGCCCGGATGGCCTCTTCGACCTTCTGGGCGAGTCTGGCCAGATCGTCCTCGCTGACCGGTCGTCCCTGGCAGGCCTTGCGCACGCCGAGCAGGATCTTGCTGCGGCTGAACGGCTCGGTCGCACCGCTGCGTTTGACCACTGACAGGCTCGCCGTCTCAATGGTGGTGAAACGTCGGTTGCACTCGGGACATTGCCGGCGCCGACGCATCGCGGTGCCGTCGTCAGCCGTGCGGCTGTCGATGACGCGGCTGTCGGTGTGGCGGCAGAAGGGGCAGTGCATCGCTTGTGTCCGGGCCTTCCTGGTCTGGGGATAACTCCCGCTTGCGGGGGTGTATGCCGTGTGCTTGCTTCGTTTTCATGTCGTATGCCGGGTGCCCCGCTCGCGAGGTGATTTTCGCCTCCGCCTGGGGACAAGCCTGTGGTCAAGATGTGGAAGGGTTGGGGATAAGTCTACTTGCCCTGGGCACAACATGTGGACGAAGCACAACTGTGTAACTACTACATGTAGTGATGTTAGGACCCAGCTCGCCCGGACACAAGCCGTTCGGTGAATCCCGCTTGGCGTCGGCGTGTCGTGGTTCGGGCGGCGCTCTGGACGTCGCTTTTGTCGTCCAGATTGTCCGGTATTGGCCGGACTTGTCCCCAGGTTCGCCCACAGAGTGTGGACAAGATGCTCGAAGGCCGTAAATCGGGCATAATCCCCATGGGAATCGTGTATGGCCTGAAAGTTGGAGGCACCATTGAAGAAGACCCCGGCTGCGCTGGTGGCTGCAGCCTCGATCTTGCTGGCTGCCTGCAGTGGTGACACCAAGCCCGACGCGCCGGCCTCGAATACCTCTGGCGCTTCGACCACCACCTCGGCGCCGACGACATCGGCCTCCCCCACCACCGCTGGGCCCACTGCCGACCCCAACATCCCTGCCGCAGCCCGCGCCCACACCCCCGCCGGCGCCGAAGCCTTCGTCCGTTACTTCTATTCGCAGCTGAACATCGCATGGACCGCCCCGCGTGCCGGAATCTTGTCCCCGCTCTGTCAAGCTTCCGCTGTCGCCTGCGCTGCGAACGAAAAGACAGCGACGCGGCTGGCCGTCGAGGGGCACCGCTACGACGGAAACCCGATAACCATCGAGTTCATCGGGGCGTTGGGTGGCGGCGCGAGCCCGAACAAACTTGGTGTCCTCGCGAACGTGGTTCAGGAACGGAGGAGCGAAATCGACGCGGCCGGGAAGACGTATCTCACAGACCAGCGCAAGAACCTCCGCCTCCGTTTTGAGTTGGTGTACATCGGCCAAGCCTGGTCGGTCGCGTCCACAAAACTGGTGAAGTGAGACGGCGATGAAATCCGTCGTGACAGCCTTCGTCTGCCTAGCCCTTGCCGTGTTCTCGGCCAGCCCAGCGGCCGCCGATTATGGTGGCGAAGTAGCGCAAGAAGGTATCTAGTCCGGTCTCACGAGCATTCAACTCGGGCGGGCGAGGAACGGTCTGGACATCAAGACTGGCGCGGCCGACACGCGTTCCTTCGAGTACACGAGCGCGACCGTCTGCCCGCTCAGCACCCCCGGCGGCCCAAACGCTGACGCTCCCTGTATCGGCGCGGTCCAGGCCTGCGCGGGCAACACCCCCGCGCAGGGACTTGGCCCG
>JANOHS010000222.1:0-1900 GCA_031406655.1 Micrococcales bacterium | reverse complement strand
CCTGCCGCGGAGCAACCAATTTTGCGACTTCGCGGGAGCTTACGCAGCCCCGCGGCAGGTCAGCCAGCGAAGCCAAAACCTGGCAAGGCACTGACGGAACCGGGGAAGTCAGGGACAATGAGGGCGGCGCGCCTACCGGCGCGTTTAGCTCGATACGGTTTGACTGACCTTGCTGTCGCCAGTCAAACCGCAGCAGGGGGATCCATGCCGTCGCGCAACACCGTCGCAGCCACAGTTCTCGCTCTGGCCCTCGCCGTCGTCATACCGACCGCAGTCGGGCCGGCGTCCGCAGCCATGTCCACACCCGCCATGTCCACACCGGCCGCATCCCTGCCGTCGGTGGGCACCGCCGCGTCCCCGACATCCGACGGCTTCGCGAGCGACCTCGAAGGAGGGACCGCGCTGCCGCCGAGCAGGGGAACCTCGGGGGTGGAACAGGCCAAGGCGGCACAGGACTCGCGGGCGGCAACCTTCCGGCTGTTCTCACTCGGCTCCTCGTCGATCGCCGAAGCGGTGCCCCTGGAGCCTTACAACCTCAGCGGCATCGTCCAGCGCGCCCTGCCCGTCGGCCAGCGACCATATGACAACACGCCGCTTGTTCGGGGGCTCGTCGACGCCACCGGCGTACGCATGTACCTGCTTCCCGGCGACCCCACCATGTACAACCACCCGGTCGGCCAGGCCCAGCTGGCCATGGCCTACCTCGACCAGTTCCGACTGACCGGGAGCTCGGTGTACCTCCGGCGGGCTGCGGCCAACGCCCAGCGACTGGTCGACCGCCGGGTGGAGTCACGCGGCGGGTGGTACGTCCCCTACGACTTCGACTTCGCGGTGTACGGCGACACCAGCCAGGCCCTCACTGCGCCGTGGTACTCCGGGATGGCCCAGGGAGTGGCCCTGTCCGCCTTCACGCGCCTGTACCAGGCAACCAAGGACCCCGTCTGGAAGGCCGCGGCGGATGCGACGTTCGCCAGCCTCAACACCGGTCCCGTCGAGGGCGAGCCGTTCGGCAGCTGGGTCAGCTCCACCGGCGACCTCTGGCTCGAGCTGTACCCGCGGTGGCCGGTCGAGACCAGCGAGCGCGTGCTGAACGGCCAGATCTACGCGGCGTTCGGTGTGTATGACTACGCCCAGCTCACGGGCAGCGAAGAAGCCATGCGCCTGTATGACGGTGCGCTGACGACCGTCACGAGCTACCTGATGAGCCAGTTCCGGACACCGCGGTGGGCCAGCCTGTACAGCCTGGCGCACCGCCTGCCGACGATCAGCTACCACCAGAGGGTCGTGACGCAGCTGCTGGACCTGCAGCACGAGACGGGCAACCCGATCTATGCCTCATGGGCGAGCACGTTCCGCAGCGACTTCCCCGCGAAGACCTCCAAGGGCTTCGCGGTGATCACGCCAGGAACGACCGTGATCTACCAGCTCAACTCGGCCCGAAAGGTCGTCCGCACCAAGGCGGTGAGGTTCCCCAGGACCACCGGGGCTCCCGTCGACCATCGCGAGCGCGCCTACGGTCGTGGGATCATGCTGCGCGTCAGCGCTGGTGCATACAGAGGCTGGTGGTTCCCCGAAGGGTTCACCAAGGCCCGGATCCGTGGTGCGGTCGACGTGCATGCCTATGACCCGGCCCTCCAGGCGACCTTCGCGGCAAACACGAGGATCGGCGCATACAGATATGACCTTCAGAATGTGCTGGTCAGCCACAGGGTCTTGACATCCACGCTGTCCCAGGCCCCGGTGACCAAGTCGGCGATCGTGGATGGCCGGCTCGCCTACTTCGTACCGACCGGAACGTTCGCCGGCTACTGGATTGCGGCTCAGTCCGGCCTGAGAGTCCAATAAGCTATCGAGCCAGCGCCCGAGGACTGGTGATGAATCCGATCCCCCAGCACCAGTG
>JANOHS010000211.1:0-1725 GCA_031406655.1 Micrococcales bacterium | reverse complement strand
GTTTCATCGAGCCGATCGCGCGCGAGCTGCCCATGGAGTACGCCCTCGAGCTGAACCGACTGATCGAGCTCCAGATGGAAGGAGCGGTCGGTTGATGACCGTCACCAAGGAGACCGAGCCGGCCTTCGTGCCCGACCAGTCGCGCGCAGAGCGCATGACCTCGTATGACGTGGCCGACTTCGCGGTGCCCAGCGGACGCGAGGAGGCCTGGCGCTTCACCCCCGTGGACCGTCTGGCCGACCTGTTCCAGGTCAGCCAGACCGACGAGTCCAGGGTGACGCTGGACATCTCCGCTCCCCAGGGTGTGGAGATCGGCGAGGCCAAGGCCGGCGACACCGTCTTCGGCTCGGTACTGCGCCCGGCCGACCGGGCCTCCGCCGCGGCCTGGGCCGGCGCCGAGAAGGCCACGCTGGTGACCATCCCCAACGAGGTTGAGCTCGGCGAGCCGGTACGCATCACCATCACCGGCCAGTCCTTGGGGGGCCCGCGACCGCCTCGGGTCAACGACCACCTGATCGTGGACGCCGGCCGATTCTCCAAGGCGACGGTCGTGCTGACCCACAGGGGTTCGGCCGAGTGCGCCGCCAACGTGGAGCTGCGCGTCGGTGACGGCGCGGACCTGACGTTCGTCACCGTCCAGGAGTGGGATGACGACGCGATCCACCTGGCCCAGAACGACGCCCTGGTCGGGCGCGATGCCAAGCTCAGGCACATCACCGTGACGCTCGGCGGCGAGATCGTCCGGGTGTGCACCAACGTTCGTTACTCCGGCCCCGGTGGCTCTGCCGAGGCCATCGGCGTCTACTTCGCGGATGCGGGCCAGCACCAGGAGCACCGCCTGTTCGTCGACCACGAGACGCCAAGCTGCATCTCGAACGTCGAGTACAAGGGAGCCCTCCAGGGTGACTCCGCCCACACGGTGTGGATCGGCGACGTGCTCATCCGGGCTGCCGCCGAAGGCACCAACACCTATGAGCTCAACCGCAACCTCATCCTCACCGACGGGGCCCGTGCCGACTCGGTGCCGAACCTCGAGATCGAGACCGGCGAGATCGTCCGGGCCGGACACGCCTCGGCGACGGGTCGGTTCGACGACCAGCAGCTGTTCTACCTCGAGTCCCGGGGGATCACCCCCGACGAAGCCCGGCGCCTTGTCGTGCGTGGGTTCTTCGCCGACATCGTGAACCGGATCGGCGTCGTCGAGGTCCAGGACCACCTGATGGCGGCGATCGACGATGAGCTGTCCTTGTCGATGGGCCCGGCCACGTCGGTGGAGTCCGCGTGAGCGAGACAGCCACAGTGACCGGCTCCGCTGCCGAAGCGGCTGACGGCTTCGTGCGCGTCTGCTCTGTGGACGACCTGCCGACGGTCGGTGCGGTGCAGGCCCAGATCCTGGGCAAGCTCGTCGCCATCGTCCGCGACAGCGCGGGTGAGGTCCACGCGATCGACGACACCTGCAGCCACGCCAACGTCTCCTTGTCCGAGGGAGACGTCGAGGGCACCTCGATCGAGTGCTGGCTGCACGGCTCCCGTTTCGAGCTGCGCTCCGGCAAGCCCATCGGCCTACCGGCTACGACCCCGATATCTGTCTATCCCGTGAAGATCGACGGTGGCGACGTGTTCGTCTCCGTGACGAAGGAGAACTGAAAGCCCATGGCAACACTGGAAGTTCGCGACCTGCACGTCACCGTCAACACCGAGAACGGCGTCAAGGAGATCCTGCGC
>JANOHS010000206.1:0-1605 GCA_031406655.1 Micrococcales bacterium | reverse complement strand
GCTCAACCACGGGTATCCCCACGCCCGGTCCCGAGTCGCGTCTGTCGCCCTCATGACAGAGCACCATCGACCTACCCGAATGTGAGAAAGAGTCCTCGTGGCAAATATCAAGTCCCAGCTCAAGCGCATCAAGACGAACGCAATTCGCACCGAGCGCAACAAGGCCGTCAAGAGCGAGCTCCGCACCTGGATCCGCAAGTTCAAGGTCGCGGCCGACTCCGGCGACGCCGCGGCCACCGCCGAGGCGCTCAAGGTCGCCTCGACCAAGCTCGACAAGGCCGTGAGCAAGGGCGTTATCCATAAGAACAACGCGGCCAACAAGAAGTCGTCGATGGCCAAGAAGGCTGCGTCCCTCTAGGTACCCAACGCTTTCTGACAACACGAAGGGCCGTTACCTGTCAATGGTGACGGCCCTTGGTCATGTCCAGATCTCAGGTGTCTACGGCGGCCGCACCCGAGGACGCTCCTGGGTGCCTGCGCCGAGCCTGCGCTAACCTGTGGGCATGCGAAGTGCGCTGCTCCTTAGTTCGCCGCGTTGACCAGCCGGACCTCAACGCGGCAACCCCTCCTGCGCGAGGGGTTTTCTTATGGGTCAGTCCGGGACCGTCAGGAGCAGGCACCCGCAGGACGACCAAACAGAGGACGCGATGATGAGCGACACTCCATTCCGCTACACGGCCGCCCTGGCCGAGCGCATCGAGCTGGCGTGGCAGGACCGCTGGCAGATCGAGGGCACGTTCCATGCCCCGAACCCGGCCGGCCCGTGGGCTGACCCCGAGGGTGTTGCCGGCCGCGAGAAGCTCTTCGTCCTGGACATGTTTCCGTACCCCTCCGGTGCCGGCCTGCACGTCGGGCACCCGCTGGGATTCATCGCCACGGACGTCTACGCGCGCTTTCAGCGGATGACCGGCAAGAACGTCCTGCACACCCTGGGCTACGACGCGTTCGGGCTGCCCGCCGAGCAGTATGCCGTCCAGACCGGTCAGCACCCGCGCAAGACCACTGAAGAGAACATGGTCAACATGCGCCGCCAGCTGCGTCGGCTGGGGCTGGGCCACGACGACCGCCGGGCGATCACGACCATCGACCCGGACTTCTACCGGTGGACCCAGTGGATCTTCGTCCAGATCTTCAACAGCTGGTATGACGAGTCGGCCGCGGGTGGACGTGGAAAGGCCCGGCCGATCAGTGAGCTGGTCGCAGCGCTGGAGTCGGGGGAGCGCGCCACGGACTCGGGCGAGCCGTGGGCCTCGCTGCCGGCCGACGAACAGCGCAAGGTCATCGACGACCACCGGTTGGCCTACACCTCCGAGGCGCCGGTCAACTGGTGCCCGGGGTTGGGCACCGTCCTGGCCAATGAGGAAGTCACCGTCGATGGCAGGTCCGAGCGTGGCAACTTCCCTGTGTTCAAGCGGAGCCTGTCCCAGTGGATGATGCGCATCACCAAGTACTCCGACCGGTTGGTCGACGACCTGGATCGCCTGGACTGGCCAGAGCCGGTCAAGCTGATGCAGCGCAACTGGATCGGGCGTTCGTCCGGGGCTAGGGTGTCCTTCCCGGTTGACCGCTCTCTGGCGGGGGATGGTCCGACGGCGTCGATCGACG
>JANOHS010000163.1:0-6498 GCA_031406655.1 Micrococcales bacterium | reverse complement strand
AAACCTCACAGTCATCGCCAACGGGGACGGGTGTCGGCGCGGCTTGGCAGACTGAGGGGGTGAGCCCGCCGCCGCATACCCCTCCGGGATGGCCGACATCGGTGCCGCCGCCGGACTCCCCGGGCTGGCAGCAACCTGCGGTCGCCTGGCTGCTCGACCACTGCCCGTCCGACTTCCGCGCGTATGCCGGATGGCGCAAGAACCCCGTCGCCCTGGCCTGGGTGGCGGTCAGGCACATCGACGCCCAGCTCGAGGCGATGCGCCGGGCCTATGGTGAGGCGCGCGTCGAGCTGGGGGATCTGGTCACCACCGAGGCCCTCTCCGAGATCCAGTCAGATCTCGCGACCGAGGGGCTCCGGCTGCGGGCATCAGCCCGGGGCGCCAAGCTCCTGTATCACGCCCTGCAGGGACGGCGCTACGTCCCTCGTCTCTGACGGCTTCACTGCGCGGTAGCGTCGAGCCATGAACCAGAACCTTCGAGCCGGCCTGGGTGTCCTGCTGATCCTGGTGGGTCTGATCTGGACCCTTCAGGGGCTGGACCTGCTGGCCGGCAGCGTGATGACGGGAGTGACGTTCTGGGCGATCGTCGGTCCGATCGTGGCCGTCATCGGTGTCCTCGTGGCGGCTCGTTCCGTGCGCGGCAGGCAGAGGCGATAGTCGCCTGCTCGTGAGGGACCAGGGCGACGTCATGGTCGTCTGTGCCGACCCACGGCATAGAATCGAACGTCCGAGTCAGTGGGAAGCCTGAGTCATCTGAAGGGATGCCCGACCGCGTGAAACTTTTGGGTTCGATCAATGGTCCAAAGGACCTCAAGGCTCTTCCTGCGGCTCAGATGCCGTTGCTGGCCAAGGAGATCCGTGAGTTTCTGATCGGGTCGGTCTCCAGGACCGGCGGGCACCTCGGACCCAACCTCGGCGTGGTCGAGCTGACGATCGCCCTGCACCGGGTATTCGACTCGCCGCTGGACGCAATCGTGTTCGACACCGGCCACCAGTCCTACGTCCACAAGCTGCTCACCGGCCGCCGGGACCAGTTCACCAACCTGCGTAAGAAGGGTGGGCTGTCGGGCTACCCGAGCCGGGCCGAGTCGGAGCACGACATCGTCGAGAACTCTCATGCCTCCACGGCCCTGTCCTGGGCCAACGGCATCGCCGTGGCGCGTCGGCTCCAGGGCCAGCGCCACCGGTACACCGTTGCCGTGATCGGGGACGGGGCCCTTACCGGGGGGATGGCCTGGGAGGCGATCAACAACATCTCGGCCGACAAGGACCTCCCGCTGGTGATCGTCGTCAACGACAACGAACGTTCCTATGCCCCGACGACCGGCGGACTGGCCGACCATCTCGCCACGCTGCGGATGACGCGCGGCTACGAACGGTTCCTGGACTGGGGCAAGAACACCTTGGCGCGCACGCCGGTCGTCGGCTCGGCGATGTACGAGACGCTGCACGGGATGAAGAAGGGCCTCAAGGACATCGTCGCGCCACAAGGCATGTTCGAGGACCTGGGTCTGAAGTATCTCGGCCCGGTGGACGGGCATGACGAGCAGGCGCTCGAGATGGCGCTGCGCAGGGCCAGGGCTTTCGGCGGGCCCGTGCTCGTGCACGTGATCACCCAGAAGGGCCGTGGATACGCCCCTGCGCGTGAGGACGATGCCGACCAGTTCCACGCCGTTGGAGTCATCAACCCCGAGACCGGCCTGCCCTTCGCCGAAGGCGGACGGATCTGGACCGATGAGTTCAGCGACGAGATGTGCGAGATCGGTGCCGAGCGGCCCGACGTGGTGGCGCTGACCGCCGCCATGATGATCCCGGTCGGTCTGGACAAGTTCGCCGCTCGCTTCCCGGACCGGGTCTTTGACGTGGGGATCGCCGAGCAGCACGCGTTGACGATGGCAGCCGGGCTAGCCTTCGGCGGTCTGCATCCGGTGGTTGCCGTCTATGCGACGTTCCTGAACAGGGCCTTCGACCAGCTGCTCATGGACGCCGCCCTGCACAAGGCCGGCGTCACGGTGGTGCTCGACCGTGCCGGTGTCACGGGCACGGACGGCGCGTCCCACAACGGCATGTGGGACATGACGATCAGCGCGGTCATACCAGGCTTACGGCTGGCAGCGCCTCGCGATGGTTTCCAGGTGCGGCGTCAGCTGCGCGAGGCGCTCGACGTCTCTGACGGTCCGACGGTGCTGCGATTCCCCAAGGGCGATGTCGCTGACCCGGTTGCCCGGGTGCGCCGGCTCGGCAGCCTCGACGTCCTGCACGAGACCGGCGAGGGCGGCGTGGATCTGCTGGTCGTTGGTGTGGGTGCCATGGCCGCAACATCGGTAAGCGTCGCGGAAAAGCTTGCAGCTCAAGGACTTTCCGTTCGCGTGGTTGACCCCCGTTGGGTGCTGCCGGTCAGCCCCGATCTGATCGGGGCAGTCGGCGACGCCTCCGCCGTTGCGGTCATCGAGGACAACCTGGTCTCGGGCGGCATCGGTTCGGCGGTGACCCTGGCGGTGCGTCAGGCTGGGCTCAGGGCGCCGGTGCACTGCTACGGCATACCGAAGGAGTTCCTGAGGCACGCCTCGCGCAGCCAGGTGCTGGATCTGATCGGACTGACGCCGGACGCG
Organism: Micrococcales bacterium; assembly: GCA_031406655.1. Lineage (GTDB taxonomy): Bacteria > Actinomycetota > Actinomycetes > Actinomycetales > Dermatophilaceae > UBA4719. The sequence continues at coordinate 3,886 of JANOHS010000163.1, read as the reverse complement.
ATCGCGACCTCGCTCGCCGGCAAGCTCAGACGGGACGCCTGAGCGCGCTCGACCGGCTGCCGTGCGGTGATCCGGCTCAGATGTCCCGGAAGGTCTCGACGGTTGCCCCCAGGTCGTTGAGACGTTGGGCCAGATCCTCGTAGCCCCGGTTGATCACGTAGACGTTCCGAAGGACCGACTTGCCCGGGGCCGCGAGCATCGCCAGGAGGATGACCACGGCAGGCCGGAGCGCAGGCGGGCAGATGACCTCAGCCGCGCGCCACTTGGTTGGCCCTTCGATCAGGACGCGATGGGGGTCGAGCAGCTGGACCTTGGCGCCGAGCTTGGTGAGCTCGGTGAGATAGATCGCCCGGTTGTCATAGACCCAGTCATGGATCATCGTCGTGCCGGTCGCACTCGCCGCGATGATCGCGAAGAACGGCAGGTTGTCGATGTTCAGACCGGGGAACGGCATCGGGTGGATCTTGTCGGTGGGTGCTGTCAGCGGACCCGGGATGGTGGTTAGGTCGACCAGGCGCGTGTGCCCGTTCGCGGATCGGTACTCGTCGCTGATCTGGTTCTTCATACCCATGCCCTCCAGCAGGGCGAGCTCGATCTCGAGGAACTCGATGGGCACCCGCCGGATGGTGATGGCAGACTCGGTGACCACCGCAGCGGCCAGCAGGCTCATCGCCTCGATCGGGTCCTCGGAGGGCGAGAACTCGACGTCGACGTCGATGTCGCGCCGGCCGTGGATGGTCAGCGTGGTGCTTCCGATTCCCTCGATGGTCACCCCGAGGGCCTCGAGAAAGAAGCAGAGGTCCTGGACCATGTAGTTCGGGCTGGCGTTGCGGATGACAGTGACCCCGTCGTGGCGCGCTGCGGCCATGAGCGCGTTCTCGGTCACGGTGTCGCCGCGCTCGGTCAGCACGATCGCTGCGTTGGGGGAGACCGAACGGTCGACCTTCGCGTCGTAGAAGCCGGTCGTGGCATTGATGTTGAGGCCAAAGGCTCGCAAGGCGTGCAGGTGCGGTTCCACTGTGCGGGTGCCGAGGTCACAACCGCCGACGTAGGGGAGGCGAAACTCGTCGAGCTCGTGCAGGAGGGGCCCCAGGAACATGATGACGGTGCGGGTCCGGCGCGCCGCTTCCAGATCCATGGCAGCGAGGTTGAGCTGGGCCGGGGGAGTGATCTCGAGGTCATTGCTCTCTGGAAGCCATCGGGTCCTGACCCCGATGCTGGTCAGCACCTCAATGATGCGGTTGACCTCCTCGATGCGGGCGATGTTGCGCAGGGTCGTCCGCCCCCGGTTGAGCAGTGAGGCACACAACAGCGCGACGGCCGCGTTCTTGCTGGTCTTGATGTCGATCGTCCCGGACAGCGTGGTCCCGCCGCCGATCCGAAGGTGCTGGGGACCGGAGTGGCCCAGCGAGACGAACTCGGAGTCCAGGCTGCCACCGATGCGAGCGAGCATCTCAAGGCTGAGATTCTGCTTGCCCTGCTCGATCCGCGCTATGGCGCTCTGGCTGGTGCCCAGGGTCTCCGCAAGATCGTTCTGGGTCATTCCTTGGTGACGTCTGGCTTCTCGGATCAGGGCACCGATCCGGGCCAAGTAGTTCTCCCTCATGCCGACGACTATAGATCACGTGTGAGATACGACGTGACGTCTGGAGCCTACGTGTCAAGCCGTGACGCTGGCCACACCCGGGGGCAGGAAGCGCATCCCGTTGACCTTCTCGGAGACACCGGTGCGATCAAGGAGGGGAGTCAGACCGCCGTTCCAGAAGGCAAACCCCGCACCGGTGATCATGGCGAGGTCGATGTCCATCGGAGCCGCCACGACTCCTTCGTCGAGCATCAGCCTGGCCTCCTGTGCCAACGCCGAGAGCACCCGCTCGCGAACCTGGACCGAGTCCAGGACCACAGGGTCGGCCGGCGCCTCCAGCAGGGGCGCCACCTCGGGGTCCAGGACCGGTTTGCCCTCGGGATAGACATAGGACCCGGGCTTGCCGGCGGCAACCACCCGGCGCAGGCTCTCCGACACGTAGAAGCGATCGGGGAACGCGCGGTGCAGGCTCTCGTTGTTGTGCAGCGCGATCGCGGGACCGACCAGACCCAGCAGGACGAATGGAGGCATGGGGGCGAACCCGGCGAAGGCCCGATCGGCCACGTCAAGCGGGGTGCCTTCGTCAACGATGCGACCGACCTCGCCCATGAACCGTCCCAGGAGCCGGTTCGCGATGAACGAGGGCGAGTCCTTGGCCAGGATCGACGTCTTCCTCAGCGCCTTGCCGGTGGCAAAGGCGGTCGCCAGGGTGGCATCGTCGGTCTTGTCGCCACGGACGATCTCCAGCAGCGGCATGACCGCGACCGGGTTGAAGAAGTGGAAGCCCACGACCCGCTGCGGGTTCTTCAGATCCGCGGCCATCTCGGTGATGGACAGCGATGAGGTGTTGCTCGCCAGGATGCAGTCGGCCGACACCACCGCCTCGACCTCGGCGAACACCGCCTTCTTGACGGTGATCTCCTCGAACACTGCCTCGATGACGAAGTCGGCATCGGCGAAGTCGTCCTTGCTGGTCGACCCGCTGACCAGTGCCCGGAGGCGGTTGGCCCGGTCCGGGTTGACCCGACCCTTTGCCAGCAGCTTGTCGACCTCGGCGTGGACATGGCCCACGCCCTTGTCCACGCGATCCTGGTCGAGGTCGGTCATCACGATCGGGACCTCCAGCCGCTGGGCGAAGAGGATGGCCAGCTGGCTGGCCATCAGGCCGGCGCCGACGATTCCGACCTTGGTGACGGGGCGCGCGAGCGAGGAGTCCGGTGCGCCCGCCGGGCGCTTGGCTCGTTTCTGCACCAGGTCGAACGCGTAGAGGCTGCTGCGCAGCTCATCGCCCATCATGAGGTCTGCAAGGGCGTTGTCCTCGGCGGCGTAAGCCTCTGAGCGCGTGGCGGTCCGGGCCGCGGATACCAGCTCGAGAGCACGTAGCGGTGCCGGCGCAGCGCCACCGGTCTTGCCCATGACCAGCCGCCTGGCCGCGGTGACCGCACCCTCCCACGCGGCCTCGTCGCGGTCGATCTCGCGGCGGTTCACGACGGCCTTGCCGGTGATGACATCTGCCGCCCAGGACAGGCAGTCCTCCAGGAACATGGCCGGCTCGAACATCGCATCCGCGATCCCGAGCCCAAAGGCCTGCTGCCCGTTGAGCATCCGGTTGGTGTTGAGGGGGTTCTCGATGATGACCTTCAGCGCCGACTCGACGCCGATCAGGTTGGGCAGCAGGAAGCAGCCGCCCCAGCCCGGCACCAGCCCGAGGAAGCACTCGGGCAGGGCGACGGCAGGCACGCCCGCAGAGATGCTCCGGTATGCCGTGCTGAGAGCGATCTCGACGCCGCCGCCCATGGCCGCGCCGTTGATGAAGGCAAACGTTGGCACCGGAAGGGTTCGGAGCTGCTCGAACGTCCGGTGCCCGACCTGCCCGATGGCCAGCGCCTGGTCGCGGGCGGTCACCTTGGGGACCCCCTTCAGATCGGCGCCCACGGCGAAGATGAACGGCTTGCCGGTCACGCCGACGCCCACGATCTCGCCAGACTGGGCGCGTGCGCCCAGGGTTCCGAGCACCTCCGACAGTCCGGCCAGGGTGGCCGGGCCGAAGGTGTTGGGCTTGGTGTGGTCGAAGCCGTTGTCCAGCGTGACCAGCACAAACGTGCCGGCACCGCCGGGGAGGTCGATGTCGCGCGCCAGGGCCTTGGTGATGACCTCGCCTGCGAAGGCGGGTTTGGCGTCGTTGCTCATCAGGCAGCTCCCTTGGTGGTGTCCAGCGCCTTGCCGTAGTCCTGGTGGTGGGGGTTCTCCCAGATCACCGCACCGCCCATGCCGATCCCGATGCACAAAGCCGTGAGGCCG
>JANOHS010000157.1:0-5541 GCA_031406655.1 Micrococcales bacterium | reverse complement strand
CGGAGCGCGGCTGATCCACTCACCCAGCCGCTGTGCGTAGACCAGCGCGTCGTCGCCGATCTGCAGGCAGTATGCCGCCGTCACTGTCGCCGCGAGGTCAATCCCATTCTCGCTCAAAGGTATTCGACATCCTCAGGTACTTCGTAGAACGTGGGGTGGCGATAGACCTTGTCGGCAGCAGGGTCGAAGAACGAGTCGCGCTCGTCGGGGCTGCTCGCCGTGATGTCGCTGGACCTGACGACCCAGAGGGAGACCCCCTCCTGTCGACGGGTGTAGACGTCGCGCCCGTTACGCAACGCCATCTCGGCATCGGGGGCGTGCAGCGAGCCGACGTGGACATGCGAGAGACCGCGCTTGCCGCGGACGAATACCTCCCAGAGCGGCCAACTGCGTTCAGGCGAGTCACCTTTGGCCGCAGGCGTGCTCATGCGACATACTCCTCCGGCCGGACGTGCCTTCTCTTGGCGGCATAGGCGTTGGCGGCTTCGCGAACCCACGCGCCCTCGTTGTGAGCACCCACCCGGTGCTCGATCCGTTCGGTGTTGCAGGCTCCGTCACCCTTGATGACCCGCCAGAGCTCGCTCCAGTCGATGGCGCCGAAGTCCCAGTGCCCCGTCTCCTCGTTCAACCTCAGGTCGGGGTCCGGCAACCTCAGCCCGATCTTCTGCGCCTGCGGAACACTGATGTCGACGAACTTCTGACGGAGGGCGTCGTTGCTGAAACGTTTGATGCCCCACGCCATGGACTGCTCGGTGTGCCCGCCCGGGGTAGCCGCCTCCCCCGTGTCCGGAGGCCCGAACATCATCAATGCCGGCCACCACCAACGGTTTACGGCGTCCTGGGCCATGTCCTGCTGCGCTGGCGTGCCCCGCATCAGGGTCCACAGGATCTCGAAACCCTGCCGCTGGTGGAAGGACTCCTCCTTGCAGACGCGGATCATGGCGCGGGCGTACGGCCCGTAGGAACAACGACACAGCGGCACCTGGTTCATGATTGCCGCCCCGTCGACCAGCCAGCCGATGGCGCCGTTGTCGGCCCAGGTCAGCGTGGGGTAGTTGAAGATCGAGGAGTACTTCTGCCTGCCGGTGTGGAGCAGGTCCAGCAGCTCGGCCCGGTCGACCCCCAGCGTCTCGGCGGCGCTGTAGAGGTAGAGCCCGTGCCCGGCCTCGTCCTGCACCTTGGCCATGAGGATGGCCTTGCGGCGCAGGGACGGCGCACGGGTGATCCAGTTGCCCTCCGGCTGCATCCCGATGATCTCGGAGTGCGCGTGCTGGGCGATCTGGCGGATCAACGTCCTGCGATAGGCCTCGGGCATCTCGTCCCGCGGCTCGATGCGCTGGTCAGCGGCCAGCAAGGCGTCGAAGGACGAGCCTTCGTCAGGGCGCTGCCCGAGAGCGGCCGATGCTGCCGCCACCGCATCCTCGACGCCCCCGTACTCCGCGGCGTTGAGCGGCACGTCAGGGTCGATGAAGTCGCTGCCAAGCATGCCTTCAAGTATGCAGACCTGTCCCGCGGTGCGGCAATTGCGTCGCGCGAGCGTCAACTTCGGCCCGGATGGCAGGATTGCCCCGTGACCCCCGACCACGGCCATCCGCACTCCGTAGCCCACGACCTGGCCCACGCCCCCGCGACCGGCCCGCTCGCCGACGCCAGCGCCCGGATCGCCCGCGCAAGCGACGCACCCGCCGTCGGTCTGGTTCAGGCAGCCGTGTGGCGCGCCGCGTACGCCCACGTTCTGCCGAAAGACGTGGTCGAGACGTTCGACGGGCCCAACTTCGCGCGGGTGTGGCGTGAGTCGCTGAGCAGTCCCCCGAGCCCTCGCCACGTCCTGCTGGTGGGCTGCGCCGGGGAGCAGGTCGTCGGCTTCGCGGCCGTGGGTCCCAGCGTCGACGCCGACGCCACCGACACATCCGGCGAGGTGCTGGCCCTTGGCGTCCACCCCGACGCCCGACGTTGCGGCCACGGCTCCCGGCTGCTCAACGCCGCTGTGGACACGTTGCGGGGCAAAGGTTTTGACAGCATGAGTACCTGGATCCTGGCCAAGGACGAAGCAACTCGGTCTTTCCTGACCGCAGCCGGACTCTCCCCCGACGGTGCCTATCGCGACCGGGTCATCGACGTGGACGGGGAGGTCGCCCGCGAGGTGCGTCTGATCGCCGGCCTCTCACAGGGCTGACGACGGGTCCGTCACCACGCCATGCCAGAGATTCCGCTCAGTGACCGGCGTCGCAAGGAAGTCATGCGTCAGTGCCTGTCGGTCGGCCTCGCGACCGGTGCCCCCGCCATCAGCTTCGGCGCCCTGTCAGCTGCGTCCGGCCTCGACCTCTGGCAGACCATCACCCTCTCGACCGTGCTCTTCTCCGGCGCCTCCCAGTTCGCGGTCGTCGGCGTCATCGCGGCCGGAGGCTCGGGGGCCGCGGCGGTGGCGACCTCGACCCTGCTCGGCATCCGCAACGGCCTCTACGGTCTGGAGATGTCGCGGCTGCTCGGAGTGAGCGGCCTGCGCCGGGTGGCCGCCGCCCAGCTGACCATCGACGAGTCGACTGCCGTGGGCGTCGCCCAGCCCGAGCGTTCGGCGCAACGACTAGGTTTCTGGGTCACCGGAGCCACCGTTTTCGCCCTGTGGAACCTCCTGACGATCGTCGGTGCGGTTGTCGGGAGCGCGCTCGGCGACCCGAAGGTGTTCGGGCTCGACGCCGCCGCACCGGCGGCGTTCTGCGGGTTGCTCTGGCCGCGGCTGAGGTCTGGGGACGCTCGCGCGGTCGGCGCCGCTGCAGTGGTCATCGCGCTGGTCGTGGCGCCTCACGCGCCGGCCGGAGTGCCGGTCCTGGTCGCCGCCGTGGCTGCGATCGTGGCCGGGCTGCTGCCCACGCGCGAGAACAACGGGACAGGGTGAAGGATGTTGGCTGTCAGGACGACCACGATCCTTCGCCCTAAATGCTCGCCCCGCCCAAGAGCCATGTCATGAGCCTCTGGACCACCATCCTGCTGGCCAGCGGGCTCGCGTTCGCGCTCAAGCTTGCCGGCTACGTCATGCCGCACGCGACCCTCGACCACCCGGTCGTCTCGAAAGTGACGGCGATGTTGCCGGTCGCCCTGCTGTCCGCTCTCGTCGCTGTGCAGACGTTCACCGGAAGCGGCGGTGCGCTGACCCTGGACGCCCGTGCGGCCGGGGTCGCAGTCGCAGTCACCGCCCTGCTGCTGCGAGCGCCGTTCCTGGTCGTCGTGATCCTGGCAGCGGCCACGGCTGGAGCTCTCCGCGCCTTCGGCTGGGGCTGACCCACAAACCTAGGGACGGTGCGCTGATTCGGGACTCAAACCTCGGGATTCTGTGGCTAGGGCGGTGACCGGCGGAGATCAGGCCAGGCCGAGGTAGCTCTCGAGCCCGACGGTGAGCCCGGGGTGGTCACCGACCCGGCGCACGCCCTCCAGGACTCCGGGCATGAAGCTGACCCGGTCGAACGAGTCGTGCCGGATGGTCAGCAGCTCTCCTGTGGCACCGAAAAGAACCTCTTGATGGGCCACGAGGCCACGCAGCCGCAACGCGTGCACCTGTATGCCGTCCACCCGCGCGCCGCGAGCGCCGTCCGGATCCGAGGTCGTTGCGTCCGGAACATCGCCGAGCCCGGCTTCCCGGCGGGCATGGGCGATCAGTGAGGCAGTGCGCGAAGCGGTGCCGGACGGCGCGTCGACCTTGTCGGGGTGGTGCAGCTCGACGACCTCCACCGATTCGTAGAACCTCGCTGCCTGCTGGGCGAAGGACATCATCAGGATGGCGCCGATGGCGAAGTTCGGGGCTATGAGCACGCCGACGTCAGGCTTGCCGGCGAGCTGGGCGCGCACCGTCGCCAGCTTGTCCTCAGTCCAGCCGGTCGTCCCGACCACGACGTTGGTCCCGCGATCGATGCAGTGGGCGACATTGGCGGCCGACGCCCCCGGCACTGAGAACTCGACCACGACATCGGCGCCACCGAGGTCGCCAAGGTCATCGCCCTGGTCGAAGCGGCCGACCAGGGCCAGGTCCGGCGCCCCCTCGACCGCGCGGCACACCTCAGTGCCCATGCGCCCTGCGGCACCGATGACAGAGACCTTGATCGCGTCGCTCACCCGCCCAGCCTAATGAGGCGCCAGGAACCGCTCGACATCGCGAGCCTCACGGTCGAGGTCGGCCTGGACCGCGGGCGCGATCGGCCCGAACGGCTCGAGCGTGACCCGGCCGCCCGGCATGCGCCAGGTGGCGACTGCCCGGCCTTGGACCAGGGCAAACGGCCGGAAGACGCCGTTCAGGGTCACGATCGTCTGGTTGCCGCCCAGCACCGGCTCGCGGTCGACCCAGCCGTGCAGCAACGGGTCGAACCCGCCGAGCAGCTTGGGCCGGCGTCGACCGCTCGGGGCGGCGCGGTCGGCCAGGTCGACAAGGCCACCCGGACGCTCCTCCAGGGCGCCGCCCACCGCACGCAGCCCACGACGCGCGTCGCCAACGGTGATGCCTGCCCATCTGGCCAGGTCCCGCTCGTCGGCGGGGCCATGGCCGGCCAGGAATCGGCGGGCCAGCTCGGACAGGGCGGTATCGCGATCGGTCACCTTGGGCGGGTCGCCGAGCCACTCACGGACCAGGACGAAGGCCTGCTCACGACCGATGACCGGCCCACGGACCGTCAGGCCCAGCAGGGCGGAGCGAAACAGGATGTGGACCAGGGCTTGTCCGGCGACGGGCACATCGGCCGCACTGACGATCTCGCGCAGCTGGTCGCGGGTCATCGGCCCGTTGGCGGCGATGGCTGCCTCGATCACGCCAACACCCCGATCGGCCTGACTGGGCGAAACCCCTTCTTGCTCAAGGCGTCTGGCGTTGCCCGTAGCCAGCTGCGGCGTCGTGAGCCGTTGCAGCCACCAGTAGTCCTGCGGCCGCACGAGGTGCAGGGTGCCTCGGTTCAACCAGGTGACGAGTAGCGTCCGGTCGTTGAGCTCACGGTCCACGTCGGCCGCGGTGAGCCCCACGGTTCGGCTCCGGATGGCGAGACGCGCGGCGCGCAGGTCCTGTGCCTGCACCGCCAGGAGCCGGTCGACGACCTGGCCGACCCCCTGCGCCGGCGGGCCGACGAGCAGCTGCGCAGCCAGCCGGCGCTCGTCACGTTCGCGCTCCACTGCTCTGGTGGTCGATGCCCGGACCATGACGGTGACCCTAGCTGCTGGGTCAGACATCGGAGCCTCCTGAGCGAACGTCGCGGCGGAGCACTCGCCGGCCTGGGCGACGTAACATCGACAACGACGTTGGCGATGCCGACAACGTGGTCGTCAACGTGGTCGCAGATGTCATCGGTCGAGTGACCAGCCGGCGCTAACGGGGACAGCTGACCAAAGGAGTGTCGATCGTGTCATCACCTGCCGGCGCCCAGACCCGGCTGCTTCCGCCGGCCGTCTACTTCGGGCCGTTCGGACTCCTTTGGGCGCTGCACTGGTGGCGGCCGTGGACGATGCCGGGCGGCGCCGCGCTGACCGTGGCTGGGCTGGTCCTGGTGCTCGGCGGCATCGCCCTGA
>JANOHS010000099.1:0-7062 GCA_031406655.1 Micrococcales bacterium | reverse complement strand
AGCGGGTCCGAACATCGTCCCGACGCACGCCGGGAAGTACACGGCCTGCGGCGCTCCGGCGGGCACCGGGCGCTTGCGGGCGCTTCCGCCGCCCGGGAGCTCGGAGGAGTAGAGCGGCAGGGTGTCTGCCCCGAGCACGGCGCGCCCGAGCTTGTTGGGCGCGAGCACGACGCCGATCGGGACCTTGCGGACCACATCGAGTGCGAGACCGGCGCCCAGCGTGACTGCGTTCCAATGCTTGGCGGCGGAGCCCCAGACTCCGTTGATCACCGGGCCGGCGTCGCGCCGTCGGAACCGCTTGACCAGCGTTGCGGTGTTGATGTTGACGGGGCAGGCCGTCTGGCACATGCCGTCGACGGCGCAGGTGTGGACCGCGTCGTACTCATAGTCCTTCTCGAGCTCTGCCACGAGGGCGTGGTCGCCCTCGAGCCTGGCCGCTTCGATGGCGCGCAGCGTGACGATTCGCTGGCGCGGGGTCATGGTGACGTCCCGGCTCGGGCAGACGGGTTCGCAGTACCCGCACGAGACGCACCGATCCACCTCCTCCGCAACCGGCAGCGCGGTCTTGATGTGGCGCAGGTGCGCCAACGGGTCGTCGTCCATCACCACGCCTGGGTTGAGCATGCCGACGGGGTCGAAGAGACTCTTGACCTCGCGCATGACGTCGTAGAGCTCGTCACCGTACTGGCGCCGCACGTAGGGAGCCATCACCCGGCCCGTCCCGTGCTCGGCCTTCAAGGAGCCGCCTTCGCCGAGGACCACGTCCACCATGTCCTCGGTGAACGCGCTGTAGCGGTCCAGCTCGTCCTTGGCCGAGAAGCCGTCGGTGAGCATGAAGTGGATGTTGCCGTCCTTGGCGTGGCCGAAGATGACGCTGTTGCTGTAGCTGTACCTCTCGAACAGCTTGATCAGCTCGATGCAGGTGCGCCCGAGTGCGGGCACCGGCACGACGACGTCCTCGAGCAGCGCAGTGGTGCCCTGCTTGCGGGCCCCAGCGACCGCGGCATACAGCCCCTTGCGCAGGTGCCACAGCTGGGCGCGGGCCGCGGCGTCGGCGCTGAATGCCGCAGGCGCGCTGAGCGGCAGGCTGTCCACCAGCTTGGCGCCGAGGTGCTGCAGGTCTGCCAGCTCCTCGGCGCTGTTCGCGTGGTACTCGACCAGGAGCGCGGCGTGATCACGCACCGCCAGGTCGAGGATCAGGGGCGGGGTGCCCGGGAGGGCCTGGCCCACCTTCAGTGACAGTGCGTCCATCAGCTCCAGGGTCGCCGCTCCGGTCTCCACCAGTGCCGGAAGAGCGGTGTTGGCTGCCTCCAGGTCGGGGAAGACCAGCAGCCCGGTCGTGACGTGCCTGAGCAACGGGATGGTCCGGAATACCGCCTCCGCGACGAAGCCGAGCGTCCCCTCGCTGCCCACGATCAGGTGGGCCAGGATGTCCACCGGACGCTCGAAGTCCAGCAGCGAGTTGATGCCGTAACCCATCGTGTTCTTCATCGAGAACTGGTGTTCGATGGTTGCCACGGAGGCGGGATTGCCACGGACGCGACGGGACAGCCGCAGGAGCCCCTCGTGCAGCCCGGGCTCGAGGGTCCGCAGGCGCTCATCGGCGTCTGGCGCCCCGGTGTCGACCACCGTGCCGCTGGGCAGCACGACGGTCAGGGACTCAAGCGTCTTGTAGGTGTTGTCCACGGTGCCGCAGGCCATGCCGGAGGAGTTGTTGGCCACCACCCCGCCGATGGTGCAGGCACCTTCGCTGGCCGGGTCCGGTCCGAACTTGCGGCCGTATGGCGCGAGCCGCGCGTTCAGCGCCCGCACCGTGACGCCGGGCTGGACCCGGACGCGGGCGCCGTTGTCGAGCACTTCGATGCTCTTGAAGTTGCGACGGACGTCCACCAGGACCCCGTCGGTGAGGGCCTGGCCGCTGAGGCTGGTACCGCCCGCGCGGAACGTGAGTGGCACCCCCTGGGCGGCGCTGGCGCGCAGCAGCTGGCCCACCTCCTCGGCGTTGCCCGCGACCACCACCGCCTGGGGGATCAGCAGGAAGTGCGAGGCATCATGGGCGTTGGAGTGGATGTCCAGGGCACGGGTCTTGACCTGAGTGGAATCCGCCACCGCAGCCCGCAGCGCCCCGAGCATCTCGTCGGTCGAGGTGGAGCCCGCCATCAGGGGAGCATCCAGGAAAGAACGTTGGACTGCAGGAAGACGAGCACCATCATGAAGGCGAGCAGACCAAGGCTCCACCCGATGACCTTGCGGAAGATGTCGCCCTCCTTGCCGGACAGGCCGACGGCGGCAGCGGCGATCGCGAGGTTCTGGGGGGAGACCATCTTGCCGAGGACCCCGCCGGAGGAGTTGGAGGCCGCCATCAGCGCCGAATCCAGGCCCGCCTTGTTGGCTGCCGAGACCTGAAGCGCACCGAACAGGGCGTTCGACGAGGTGTCCGAGCCGGTCACCGCCACGCCGAGCCATCCCAGGATCGGGGAGATGATCGCAAAGGCCGCGCCAGCGCCTGCCATCCAGATGCCCAGTGTTGCCGTCTGGCCCGAGGAGTTCATCACGTAGGCCAGTCCGAGGACCGCCATGACCGTAACGATCGCGAACTTGAGCTGGATATAGGTCCCGACATAAGCCTTGAGCGCCTTGGCCGGGGCGATGCCGATGAACGGGAGAGTGAACAGTCCGGAGACAAGAAGGAGGGTGCCACCCGTAGCCGCCCAGTTGAGCTTGAACGTCGGCAGCGTCGAGACCGTGCCCGAGGCGGTCTGCAGATCCAGGCCCGGCCACGCGAATGCGACCGTGCGCGCCGCCAAGAAGTCCTTCAGGGGCGTGATCAGGGCGGCGAGGGTGAACACCACGATGATGATGATGTATGGCGAGTAAGCCTTGAGGACCTCGCTGGTGCTGTCATGGTGGCCCTTGTCGCGGGCCGCAAACTCGGTGGCGAGGCCACTGCTCGACCCGGTCGAACCCGTACCCGAACCGCTGCCTGAGCCGACCGCGACGCTGGTGCGCAGGCCGACCGGTGTGCCAGCAGTCGCGACCTCGCCGGCGTCCGGTGTCTCCTGGTAGGGCAGAGCCGGCTGCCAGAAGCGCAACACCAGCACCACGGACAGCGCGCCCAGGAGGGAGGCGACAATGTCGGTGAGCTGGACCGAGATGAAGTTGGAGGAGACGAACTGGGCGACGGCGAATGTGAATCCGCAGGTCAGTGTCGCGGGCAGGGTCTGCTTGACGCCCTTCCATCCGTCGATGACGAAGACGAGGGCCATCGGGATGAAGAACGCGAGGATCGGGGTCTGCCGCCCCACGATCGAGGCAAGCTCCTGCTCGGGGATGCCGCTCACCGTCGCCAGCGTGGTGATCGGCACAGCAAGCGCGCCGAAGGCCACCGGCGCCGTGTTCGCGAGCAAGGCGACCACAGCAGCTTTGATCGGCTTGAAGCCCAAGCCGATCAGCATCACGCTCGTGATGGCGACGGGGGTGCCGAAGCCGGCGAGCGCCTCCAGCAGCCCGCCGAAGCAGAAGGCGACGATGACCGCCTGGATCCGCTGGTCGTCACTGATCTTGGCGAACGATCGACGAAGGACATCGGAGTGCCCCGTGACGACGGTCATGTTGTAGATCCAGATCGCACTGATCACGATGAACAGGATCGGGAAGAACCCGAAGGCTGCGCCCTCCGTGGTCGCCATCAGCGCCTGGCCGACTGGCATTGAGTAGGCGAAGATGGCCACGGCAAGGGAGACAGCCAGTGAGATCAGGGCGGCCTTCCACGCGGTCATCCGCAGGGCGCCGAGCAGGACGAACAACGTCAACAAGGGAAGCATCGCCAGCAGCGCGGTAAGCGTCAGCGACCCCCCCACAGCATCGAGAACCGGGCGATACATGAGTGACCTCTTCTATGAGCGCATGGGAGGGGACTCTCCACGCTGTGGCTTGCGTCACATCTATCCGGTGATTGTCTAACAAGTACACAAGTAAGTCAATGATTCTGGTTGTCTTGTCTGGCAAGATGGGGGGAAACAGGCGTTCTGAAAGGTGGGGCCCCCTCATGGCAACGCGTGTCACGGCAACCTCGATCGTCGATGCCATCGCCATCGACCTGCGATCACGGCTCCTCACCGGGGAGCTGACCCCGGAGGTGCCCCTGACCGAGACCGAGATTGCCAAGTCGTATGACGTCGCTCGTCCCACCGCCAAGGCCGCGATCGAAAAACTGGTCGCCGAAGGACTCTTGGTACGCGGCCTCCACAAGACCGCCCGCGTGGTGGCGCTAGGCCCCGACTCCGTGCGGGACATCTACCTGGCCCGCGTCTACCTGGAGAGCGAGGTCCTTCGCCGGCTGGCCAGGACCCGCCATGTTCCGGAGGGTGCGGCCCAGGCCAACCGGGATATTGCCGCTGTTGGGGAAAGATCCGCGATGGAGGTGGTGGAGCCGGACATGCGGTTCCACACGAGCCTCATCGACGCCGTCGGCAATCAGCGGACCAGCAAGATGTACCGCTCCCTGGTCAGCGAGGTTCGGCTGTGCATGACCCGGGTCCAGTCCCTGCAGCTACTCACCACGGCTCTGATCCACGCTGAGCACCAGAAGCTCCTGGAGCTGATCGAAGCCGGTGAGGGCGAGGCCGCCGCAGAGCTTCTCGACATACATCTGGGGCGAGCGCGGGAGCGGCTCGTGGCGGCTTTCGGCGGCGAGGCAGGACCCGAGGCGGACCTGCCCTCCGATCTGGTGCCCGAGGCAATGTCAGTTCGTTGACATCCGGCTTGGTTTGCGGCCCGTGGACCCGCACAATCCCTAGGTTTGCGGCTCCTGGACCCGCACAATCCCTAGGTTTGCGGCTTGGGGGGCGACACAATCCCTAGGTTTGTCAGGCGGCGGAGGCGCGGAGAACGCTCTCGGGGCGCTGACCGATCGGCAGCGTCACCAGGGCGCTCACGGCCTCGGACTCGGCAACCCGGTCCGAGACGTGGCTGAGCATCGTGGACATCGGCAGGTTCAAGGCCGCACAGATCGACGCAAGCAGCTCGGAAGACGCTTCCTTCTCGCCGCGCTCGACCTCACTGAGATAACCGAGCGAGACCGCGGCTGAGCTCGACACCTCACGCAGGGTTCGTCCCTGGGCCTGACGCTGGTCACGGAGAACGTCTCCGACTTCACGACGAAGCAGGACCATGACGCCTCCTCACAACTTCTCGACGGGCCGTACGTTCAGGACAACGGTACAACGCCGGGGGGACAACCCGCATGCCGGTTTGCCGAGTTGGTCCGCACGTCTGACTCAACCGTGCCCACCGTGGAGTTCTTCCCCGACCCGGGCAGCCATCTCCTCGGCGAGCAGCGCCAGCACGGCAAGCACGCTCTGCGCCCGGATGCCCGCGCGATCCCCTGACAGAGCCAGCGCCCTGACCCTCGAGGAGCCCGGCCCGGCGACCGCGACGTAGACGGTGCCGACCGGCCTGCCGTCCGCCGGATCCGGCCCGGCCACACCGGTGGTGGCCAAGCCGTAGGTCGCGCCCATCAGTGCCCGGACCCCGCCGGCCATCTGCTCGGCCACCTCGGGATCCACGCTTCCCGCCAGCGCCAGCAGCCGCTCATCGACGCCGAGAACCCGGGACTTGATGTCCGTCGCGTAGGCAATGACACCTCCGCGGACGACCACCGAGGCGCCGGCGATGTCGGTCAGAGCCGCAGCGACCAGCCCGCCGGTCAGCGACTCGGCCACCGCCACCGTCTGTCCCGAGGCGGTCAGCCTGGCCACGAGATCGGCCGCCACGAAAGGTGCCACGCTCAGACCTCGGGCCGCGCGGTATGCCGTGCCTGCGCTTCCGCCTCGGCTGCTCCTGCCTCGCGGGCATCAGCCGCACGACGCCGGCGCTTGGCAAGAGCACGCGGGCTGGTGTTGCGCAGTATCTGCGCGCGCATCACGTAGTCGACGCCGGTCGCCACCGTGACCAACACCGCCGCTGCCATGACCGCGACGGCGATGGAGTGCCAGGCAGCGCTCAGCGGCAACACGTACAGCAGGATCGCGATCGCCTGAAGGACGGTCTTGACCTTGCCCCCTCGACTGGCCGGCATGACGCCGTGGCGGATGACCACGAGCCGCACCACCGTGATGCCGACCTCGCGGAAGAGGACCAACGCGGTGACCCACCACGAGAGCAGACCGAGCATCGAGAGCCCGACGAGCGCCATACCCATCAGTGCCTTGTCGGCGATCGGGTCGCTCACCTTGCCGAAGTCGGTCACCAGACCCTTGGCACGCGCGATGGCGCCGTCGATGTGGTCGGTTGCCGTGGCGACCAGGAACACCGCTGCAGCGATGAGGCGGTGGTTCGTCGAGGTGCCACCGTCGCGCAGCAGGAACCAGGCGAAGACGGGGACCAGGGCAAGGCGCGAGAGGGTGAGCGCGTTGGCGATGTTCCACACGCTGGCCTGGGGCGGACGCACCTGGGTGCCGTCCCTCCTGGGGCTCACCCGGGCTCCGCGATCAGGTCGATGCCCTCGGTGGCAACCACGCCGGCAACGATGATCTCGCCGACCACCGGAGCCCTGGCATCAGGTGGTAGCCGAAGGATCGTGGCGCCGTCGACATCCGGCCCCTGGTGGGCAGCCCGCCCGGTCAGCTCGTCGGTGTCCGGGTCGATCCCCTCGACCAGAACCTCGACGCGTTCGCCGAGGCGCTCCTCGGTGCGCTGGATGTTGAGCTCCTCCACCAGTGTCGTGAAGTACGCGAGGCGCTCGGCGATGACGTGGCTCTCGAGCTTGGCGCCATAGGTCTCTGCCTCGGTCCCATCCTCGTCGGAGTAGCCGAACACCCCGACGACATCCAGCCGCGCGGCGCTCAGGAAGGCCTCGAGCTCGGCCAGATCCTCGTCGGTCTCCCCCGGGAACCCGACGATGACGTTGGACCGTATGCCGGCCAGCGGGGCCCGGGCGCGGACCTGGTCGATCAGACCGAGAAAGGCCTGCCCCGAACCGAACCGGCGCATCCTGCGCAGCAGCGGCTCCGAGGCGTGCTGGAAGGAGATGTCGAAGTACGGCACGACGCCCGGCGTCGA
>JANOHS010000092.1:0-2272 GCA_031406655.1 Micrococcales bacterium | reverse complement strand
CGACGAGGGGTTCGTGCACTCAGGCGACGTAGGCGCAGGCCACTACGTCAAGATGGTGCACAACGGCATCGAGTACGGCCTCATGCAGGCGTATGCCGAGGGGTTCGAGCTGCTCCTGGCCAAGGACAGCGTCAAGGATGTTGCCGGCAGCTTCAAGGCGTGGACCCGTGGCACCGTCGTGCGATCCTGGCTGCTCGATCTGATGGTTGACGCGCTCGAGGAGGACCACGACCTCGGCGGGATCAGGGGTTTTGTCAACGACTCGGGTGAGGGCCGCTGGACCGTGGAGGAGGCCATCGCCCACGCGGTGCCGATGCCGGTGATCACGGCAGCGCTGTTCGCCCGGTTCTCCTCACGCCAGGACGACTCCCCGCAGATGAGGGCCGTGGCCGCCCTGCGGAACCAGTTCGGCGGACACGCCGTGACCAGGGCCGGCGAGGCCGGTGTGCTGACCGATCACTAACCTTTCCCCTTCTTGTTGCGCCGAAACCACCGTTTCGAGCGCTCTGAGGTGCTGATTCGGTGGTTTGGGCGCAACAAGCGGGTAGGGGGTGGGCAGTGCACCTCAGACATCTGAGCGTCGTGGACTTCCGCAGCTACGCAAGCGCCGAGCTGCCGCTGGCGCCCGGGGTCACCACGCTCATCGGGCTCAACGGCCAGGGCAAGACCAACCTGGTCGAGGCCGCCGGCTACCTGGCCACCCTCGGGTCACATCGCGTGGCGGCCGACGCGCCCCTGGTCCGGTTCGGCGCGCAGCAAGCGGTGATCCGCGGCGCGGTGATCCGGGACGGGCGCGAGACGCTGATCGAGCTCGAGATCAACGGCGGACGGGCGGGCACCCGGAACAGGGCCCGGCTCAACCGCTCACCGGTCCCCCGGCCCCGCGAGGTCCTGGGCACCCTGCGCACGGTGCTGTTCGCGCCGGAGGACCTCGCGTTGGTCAAGGGCGACCCGGCTGAGCGGCGCCGGTTCCTGGATGAGCTGCTCGTGGCCCGCCAGCCGCGGTGGGCGGGGGTCCGGGCTGACTACGACAAAGTGCTCCGGCAACGCAACGCACTGCTGAGGTCGGCCGCGCCGATTTTGCGCCGTGGGGCCCGGGGTACGCACAGGTCTTCCACAGGCTCATCCACAGCATTTCCCACAGACGTTGTGGACAACACTGTGGATGCGACAGGCCGTGTGTCGGATGCCTTGCATACCCTTGACGTGTGGAACAGCCACCTCGCCCGGGTGGGGGCCCAGCTGCTCTATGCCCGGCTGCGCCTGATGCGTGATCTCGGCCCCTACCTTGGCAGCGCCTATGACGAGGTAAGCGCCGCCGAGTCCGATGCCCGCATCGCCTACAGGTCCTCCTTGCGTGAGGAGATGGCCGGAGCCATCGCGGCGGGTGCTGTCCCGGAGATGGACGAGCTCCACGATGAGCTCCTGGCCTCCCTCGAGGCCGTTCGGGCCAACGAGATCGAGCGGGGTGTCTCGCTGGTCGGCCCCCATCGCGACGACGTGGTGCTCACGCTCGGCCAGCTGCCGGCCAAGGGCTACGCGAGCCACGGCGAGTCCTGGTCCTTTGCGCTGGGACTGCGGCTCGCTGCATACCAGCTCCTGCGGCACGACCTCGGTGACGACCCGGTCCTGATCCTGGACGACGTCTTCGCCGAGCTCGACTCCGGTCGGCGCGAACGGCTGGCCTCGCTGATCGCCGACTGCGAGCAGGTCCTGATCACCGCGGCCGTCCCCGGTGACGTGCCTGCCGTCCTGTCCGACTCCGGAACGACGTATCGCGTGACCATGGGTCAGGTGACCCGTGCCGACTGAGCGAGGCCGCGGCCGACGTACCGGGGGTGGCCCGGGCCATGATGACGGCCCGGCCGCCGATAACGCGGCGGGCGGAGGCGACCTGCCCGGCGACGTGAGCGGCGACGTGAGCGGCGAGGAGGCCGGTCCGACAGTCGGCGAGCCCGAAGCGGAGACCGCAGACACCGCGGCGGCCTCCGCGCTGGCCCGGGCGCGGGAGGTCGCCCGAGCAAAGGGGCTTCGGCCGGGGAGCAGGCCGATGCGAAAGCGAAGGCCCCTGGGCCAGCAGGTCAGTGGGTCCGGTCGCGACCCGTCGTTGCTCGGTGACCAGATGGATCGGCTGCTGGTCGACCGCGGCTGGAACGTCGACGTGGCCGTCGGCTCGGTCAGGACTCCGTCGCCGAACGACACCGGGGCGCAGTGCTCGGCCACGTCCGCACCCACGATTGCCGGCCAGCGCCCCATGACCGAGCCGACGGCC
>JANOHS010000089.1:0-9254 GCA_031406655.1 Micrococcales bacterium | reverse complement strand
ATCGTTCTCCACTTCGGTTGGTTGAGCGGTCTTAGGCCCTGGCCGGCGGTTACTGCCCCGGCCGGGGCCGATCTCTTGGTGTACCCCTGACGTGTGACAGGGGGGTTCGTTGTGTGTGCAAATGTGCGTGCACACGGCTTGGGATGGGCAGGATTAGGCGGGGATGACCACCCTCCGGGGAGCCCTCCGACCCCCACCCGTAAGCACGAGAGGGGACCGGAGGGCACCACGGGGGACACCTGCCGGTTTACTGGGGGTCAAGGGGCCGCAGGTTCAAATCCTGTCATCCCGACTGGGACGAGAACAGGGCCTGAACTGCGAACATGCAGGTCAGGCCCTGTTCCCATTGTTGCTGCGATCCTCGGGGCATCAGTGAGCGCCGATTCAGTGGCCCCAACCTGGAACGCCTTCACCGTCCCTGGCGTCACAAATCCGATCACTTCGGGCTGGAGGAAGACGGCTGGATCGGTTCGATACCGGCTGCCTTGGCTGCGGCGACCAGTGAAAGGTCGTACGCGACGAAGGCCGTGAGGGCGGCCTGGATCGAGAGCGCGCCCGCCAAATGGATCGCGTCCAAGGTGCGCAATAGTGGTTCGCCGACGTCTGCGGCCTCGTCGAGGAGCCCGCTGTTCAACGGAATCAGATCCAACTGGGACATCAGCACTCTTGCTGCGGGTACCACGTCCGCATCCAGACGTCGCGCGGCACGGACTACTTCCACCTTCGCGAGCTCGCTGGTCACCAAGGGCGTACCCGTCTGTTCGGAAATCCACAGCGCCAGCGCGGCGCTCTCACTCTCCTCGAACAGCAGCTTGAGCAACGCGGACGAATCCAGATAGATCATCGGTCCTCGCGTAGCTCGTCGAGCACCGCCCCGCTCGCCCTGCCTGTCGTGACCCTTCGGGGAAGTCGCAGGACTCCTGAGGACGGAATCAGATGACCGTCCGCAATCAAGCGCTCACGCGCGCCTCGTGCCGGATCCGGCGGCACGAGTAAGGCAACCAGCTGTCCCCGTTCGGTGACCTCGACCGTCTCGCCAGACTTGACCAGGTCCAGGTAGCGACTTGCGTGCTGGCGTAGCTCTCGAACTCCAATGCGCTCCATCCCGCCAATGTAGCACCTCACGTGCTACATTGGTTTTCCGGTCGGCACGTCACTTGCACGTGGTGTCAAGGCAAGCGAACCTCGACCGACAAGACCGCCCCCGCAACGCGGCAGGACATCCCAGGTTCTTTGAAGGGAGGTGCACGTGGGGAGCGGAGGAGGCCCCGCTCCTACATCGCATCAGAGGCCGTTTCCGAGAGATCGGGAGCGGCTTCTTTCGTGTTCGGAGGCCGAAATGTAGCAACGCGTGTAGCAACCCACATGCAGCAACCCACTTGACTCGACATGGCCACCTGCTGTCCCGGCCCCCGATCGTCCGTGGAGCCCCTAGTCGCAACCGAACGTTCACCTCGTCGACGACCAGGCGATCATTGGCGCCGCCTAACGTCGTCGGTGCTCCCAACCCAACCCAGACGGAGACGAGTCATGAGCAACAGAATCACTACATGTGCGGTGGCCGGTGTGGCCGTACTCGCTTTCGGCATCGCCGCGCCCGCGCACGCGGCCAGCGGTCCCATGTCGTTCGAACCGATCGCGGGTACGCCTTACGACGCGGCTTCGACGGACTGGACCGAACCATTCGTAGCTCCAACCGGGTTCACGCAGACCCCCGTCGCGGACGAGAGGATCCTCGACATCTACCCCGGCGTAGACGACCTCACCGACATGAACACCGTTAACGAGACAGGTCCCCAGGCCGGTCGTTACCTCTACCGCACACACGAGGTCGGGGAGAACGGCTCGCTCTCCGTGGTAGACCTCGAGACCGGTGCGGCCGAGGTTCTGGTGCAGCGTGCGGACTTCAACCGCCTCGACGGCCTGCGCTGGACGCCCTGGGGGACCCTGCTGTTCGCCGAGGAAACCGCAGGGGGGCGTCTTTTCGAAGCGATCCTCGACCCGAACGACCCAAGCCGGGTGATCGACGTGGTCGAGCGCACCGAGGTCGGTGTCATGCGACATGAGGGCATCGAGGCTCTCCCGGACGGCACGGTCTTTGTGATCGACGAGCTCAACGGTGGATCAATCTACAAATTCGTCCCCACGAAGCGAGGCGACCTGTCCGACGGTCAGCTCTACGCGCTCAGGCTCACCGGTCTCACCGACGCCCAGCAGCCTTGGAATCCGGCCACCTACAGGAACAAGGTCGGTGGGTTCGAGTGGGTGGCGCTCGATATGGCAGCCGTTGTCGGCGACACCGACGCCGCTGCCAACGCGGTGAGCGCCACGGAGTTCGGCCGTCCCGAGGATGTTGAGGTCATCGGCAGCACTCTGTACGTAGCCAACACCTCGGAGGACCGGGTAGTCGCGATCGACCTCAACCAGCAGATCCTCACCTCGTATGTTCAGGCCGGAGTGAACGTCCCGGTGGAGAACGCGGGTGCGGGCGCGACTGGCTTCAACAACCCCGACAACCTCGCTCAGGGTCCCGAGGGGGCGCTGTGGATCGTCGAGGACAACTACCTGTCGGACGTGTGGGTGGCCTGGAAGGATCGGAACCATGATGGCAATGCCGATTCCGTTGAGCAGTTCGCTTCGCTGAAGGACACCGGAGCGGAGATCAGCGGAATCTACTTCGGCAAGGATCCGAGGACGCTGTTCCTCAACGTCCAGCACCCCGACAAGGCCCAGGCGGACGGCACCTGGACCATCTCGAAGCGCTAGACACCACCGACGGAGAAGGCAAGCGGCGGCGGGACATCACACGCTCGACGCTTGATGATGGAGTGGAGTGACTGCGCCTCCGCAGTTGGAGACACCCAGCTGGGGAGGCGCAGTCACCGGGCGAATCGAGGAATCCGAGGCGGCCTCACTTGTCCCTTGGAACTGGCGGATGCGGGCCGTACGCGCTCAGGAAGCGGTCGCGGAAGGCGTCCATCGGCCAGACCGGTGCCTCCGGGCTGGGCCTCATGCCGTCCTGCCAACCCCACGGAGAGATCCGGTCCATCACGGCTGGGTCGTGGGAGATGATCGTGATCGGCACATCGTGGCTCGCGCCCTGACCGGTGACGATCGTTGCGGGCTGGTGGTCACCGAGGACGACAAGCACGAGATTGTCGTCGCCGTACGTCTCCACGAAGGAGATGAGGGCGTTGAGCGAGTACTCGATGGACTGCGCGTATGCGGTGCGTACCTGACTGGGGTCACGCCATACCTCGCGCGGCGACTGGCCCTGTTCGGGCATGCCGTCGAAGACTGACCCGTCACCGAGCTGGTTCCAGTCGACCATACGGGGCAGCGGTGCCCATGGCGTGTGGCTCGACACGAGATCGATCTCCGCCATCACCGGAGGGCGGTTGGGCTTCGCCAGCTCGAGGCGCTGGAAGGCCGACAGGGTGTACTGGTCGGGCACGTTGGCGTAGCTGAACTTCGGACCGACGTACCCGACGTTCAGACCGTTGTAGAGCTCGTCGTAGTGGTAGAACGACGTGCCCTCCGGCCAGTGGCGGTTGTTGGCCGGGACAACGCTGACCGTTCGCCAGCCCGCGCGCTTGAACGCACCGCTGAGGGTCAGGCGGTCGCTCTTGACCAGGTCGTTGTAGCGCAGCTGGTTGTCGACCCACAGGCCGGACTGCAGTGTGGAGTGGGCCAGCCAGCTGATGCCGCCAAAAGTCGATGAGGTGAGGAAGGCGCTCTTGGCCGAGAACCCGGCCGCGCGGAGCCGGCGGGTGCCGCCGTCCAGCACGGCGGCGACCTGCGGCGAGAAGGCCGAGCCCTCGACCGCGACGCGCCCGTAGCTCTCGACGAACGCGACGATGACGTCCTTGCCGCGCAGGCCGGTCAGCAGGTCCTCGCCGGGAGTGTTGCGGAAGGCGTCGACGGCGGCCAGCTTCGCGAAGGTCTGCCGGTCCTTGATCCCGGCGTACACCTGGCCCACCTCGTCGAGGGCAAGCCGGGCCGCGCTCGTCGAGGCGAGCGGTGCGCCGGGCACGAGCTGAACGCCGGTCACGGCGCACAGGGCCCAGACGACCCCGAGGGCGGTGACGGCCCGGAGCGACGTTTCGCGGCGCGAGCCTGCGATCCGGGTCAGACGGAGCACCGACAACGGCGCGAACACCAGGACCGCGACGGCCGCAACCCCTGCTGCGGCCGTGGCGACGATCGCCTCGTTCCTGCCGATCGAGTCGCCGAGGAGGCCTACCGCCGAGCCGATGTAGCCCCAGTCGCCCGCGGGATGGAAAGGCCGGTTGAGTGCGCTGGTGAAGCCCATGTCGAGGAGCTTCACGATGGCCAGGAGACCGAGAGCGCCGCCGAAGGCCACCGCCGCGACCCGTCTCGGCCTCGGCGGCAGCAGGAGCACCGCGCCGACGAAGAAGAGTGCCTCCAGCGGGATGCGCACGAAGGCGCCTGGCGTCAGCCTCCCGAGCTCGTTCGGAGCGACGAGCGCGAACCACACGAGCAGGCAGGCAAGCACGGTGGCTACCCGGGCAACGGCGGTGCGGAACCCCGATCGGTTACCGGTGTGTTCCGGGCGCCCGACAGAGACCATGAGACGGTCGCGCTCGACGTGCCGGCGCCGCCACAGCCACCCCACGTCACGGCCGAACGACTCCGCAAGCAGAGCAAGAGAAACGGTGAGTACGGCGCTGGTCACGTACTGGGGCAGAACGTTCGGCACCGCGAGCAGCAACGTGACCCCCTGGGTTGCCGCGACGACCTTGCGCCAGTAGCGCGGCGGCAGCGCCCTGCGCATCCACGGCAGCGCCCAGCCGGCCGCCAGGAACGCATAGCGCGCCGCTCCGATCGCGAGCACCCACGCCCCGGCCGAGCGTGCGACATACACGCTCAGAACGAGGATCAGGAACGCATCGGCCTCCCCGTCGAAGAGCCCGCCGAGCCTCGACTCCGTCTCCGTGCGTCGCGCAACCCAGCCGTCGACCGCGTCAAGGACCAGCGCAACGGCCGTGAGCGCCACCAGCGTCGTCACCGGCGCGGGCCGCCCATACGGGTCAGCGATCAGCGCCGCAACGCCGCCGGCGAGCGTCGCTCGAACGAGTGTCACCTGGTCAGCCGGCCCCAGCCGGTCGCTGCCGAAGAGGGCGAGGCCACGAGCCAGCAGCGCGTTGATGATGACCCCGCAGGCGATGCCGACGACCCAGCCGGCGCCGCTGAGGCCGACTGTCCCGGCGAGCACGGCGAGCAGCACAAGCTGGGCCAGCAGCCCCGTCACCGGTCCGGTGGGAACGGCACGCACCGCGGTCTCGGTCTGTACTGCCACACCTCTAGCACGAAAAGAACCGTGGTTGGGTTCATGGCTGGCCTGAACCGCTCGCCCTGTGCCGCCGTGTCAGTGGGTAGGTGCGGTAGCACGCGAGACACCGTGGTCCGGTTCTGTTCCGGGCCGGTGGGAAGGTGAGGCCGAAGATCGTCAGCTGTGTCCACGTGGGACAGCCATGAAGCAGGACGAGCGCGCTCCGTTCGTCCATGCCATGCAGCGTGCTCGCGTGTCGGCGTACGCCCCCGGCGAGTTCGTCGAGCAGGAGAGCTTCATGCGCGCGGGGGAGATACGGGCCCTGGCGGTTCAGGCCGGCATCGCACCGGGGGTCTCCGTTCTGGACCTGTGCTGCGGAGTTGCCGGGCCCGGGCGGTTCCTCACGAAGGAGCTGGGTTGCACCTATCTGGGGGTGGATCTCAGCTCGAGCGCCCTCGACATCGCACGCGACCGCGCGGGCGACCTTCCCTGTCGCTTCGAGGTCTCGCGGATCCCCCCGATCCCTCCCGGCCCGTTCGACGTTGTGCTGCTGCTGGAGACCATGCTCGCCTTTCCCGAGAAGGAGATGCTGCTTCAGGAGATTTCTGGGGCGCTCAGGACCGGCGGGCGGTTCGCCTTCACCATGGAAGAGGGCCTTCCCCTCACGGAGGCCGAGCGAGAGAGCATGCCCGACGCCGACACGGTCTGGCTCACCCCGCTGCACGAGATGCTCACGTTCCTGGAGCGGGTTGGGCTGGTGGTCCGCTGGCAGGCTGACTGCACTCGGTCCCACGGTGCCATGGCGGACTCGCTGATCAACGCGTTTGCCGCCGATGCTCCGGCCATCACCGCGCAGATCGGACGCCGGGCGCTGGAGGAGCTGCTGGCTGCCCACCGGCTCTGGAGCGACTGGCTCCGGGATGGACGGGTCCGCAAGTTCGCTTTCGTGGCCGAGAAGGTAATAGCGCCCTGAACGTGTCGTTCGCCACGCCGGGTTGAACCGCAGGCCCATTGCCTCCGTGTCTTGGGGTACGACGGTAATCGAGAGATGCGATGCTCCGGTTCATCTCGGGGCTTTGGGTAGGTGAGCCGGTGGCCCATGACGCACACGCGTTCTGGCTGCGCGAACCAGGCGTGGGCGAGATCCGTCGCGCCCCGCTGCCCGAGCCCGGTCCGCGGGATGTCCTCGTGCGGACCATGCGGTCCGGGGTGAGCCGGGGCACCGAGACGCTGGTCTTCCGGGGCGGCGTCCCCGCGAGCCAGTACGCCGCGATGCGGGCACCGTTCCAGGACGGCGACTTTCCCGCCCCGGTCAAGTACGGCTACCTCAACGTCGGCGTCGTCGAACAAGGTCCGGCGGAGCTGCGCGGTCGCACCGTCTTCTGTCTCTACCCGCACCAGACCGCTTACGTCGTACCGGCCCAGGCAGTGGTCGTCGTCCCCGATGGCGTGCCCCCTTCCCGGGCCGTGCTTGCCGGCACTGTCGAGACAGCCGTGAACGCCCTGTGGGATGCCGCGCCACTGCTCGGCGACCGGATCAGCGTCGTCGGTGCGGGCATGGTCGGCTGCTGCGTCGCGCGCCTGCTCGCCCGGGTTCCCGGCGTCCAGGTCACCCTCGTCGACGTCGACACCACCCGCGCCGACGTCGCGGCCGCCCTCGGGGTCGGCTTCGCGCTGCCCGCCGATGCCGCCGACGGCCGTGACCTCGTCGTGCACACCAGCGCGACGTCCGCCGGTCTCCAGCAGTCGCTGGACCTGCTCGCCCCGGAGGGCACGGTCGTCGATCTGAGCTGGTATGGCGACACCGAGGTCCGCCTGTCGCTCGGTGGTGCCTTTCATTCCGGGAGGCTGGGGATCCGTGCCAGCCAGGTCGGCATGGTGGCCGCGGCCCGACGCGGTCGCCGCACCGCTGCCGAGCGGCTGGCGCTCGCTCTGGACCTGCTGCGCGATCCCGCGTTCGACGCGCTGATCACCGGCGTATCCCGCTTCGACGAGCTGCCCGACGTCATGGCCCGGCTGTCCGGCGGGAGCCTGCCGGCGCTCTGCCACACCCTCAGCTACGGCAGCGAGTAGGCCATGTTCAGCGTGACGGTCCGCGACCACATGATGATTGCCCACAGCCTGCGCGGCGAGGTGTTCGGGCCGGCGCAGCATCTGCATGGCGCGACCTACATCGTCGACGCGACGTTCCGCAGGGCGACTCTGGACGCTGACAACATCGTGGTCGACATCGGGTGGGCGGCAGAAGCGCT
Source organism: Micrococcales bacterium (assembly GCA_031406655.1). Taxonomy (GTDB): domain Bacteria; phylum Actinomycetota; class Actinomycetes; order Actinomycetales; family Dermatophilaceae; genus UBA4719. The sequence continues at coordinate 1,709 of JANOHS010000089.1, read as the reverse complement.
GCACGCCGTCGTCGGCGAGCTGAGCTACCGCAATCTCGACGACGAGGCCGCGTTCGCCGGCATCAACACCTCCACGGAGGCGCTGGCCCAGGTGATCGCCGATCGACTCGCCGAGCGTGTGCTTGCCGGCGCCGGGGGAGTGGCCTCGATCGCGGTCACCTTGCGGGAGTCGCATGTCGCGTGGGCCAGTTACGAGCGAGCACTGTGAACGCCGTCCACTTCGTCGTGCCCGACGGCATCGACGACCCCGCTCAGCCGAGCGGTGGCAACACCTACGACCGCAGGATCCGCGCAGGACTCGCCGCGACCGGATGGTCCGTGCACGAGCATCCCGCGCCTGGATCCTGGCCCTGCCCGGGCGCACCGGCGCGCGCCACCCTCGCCGACGTGATCGGGAGAATCCCCGACGGCTCCGTCGTGCTGATCGACGGACTCATTGCCTCGACGGTCCCAGAGGTGCTGGTGCCCGAGGCGGCTCGGCTGCGCCTGGTCGTTCTCGTGCACCAGCCAATGGTCGAGCGCCGGCTGGGCGACCATCCCGCCGACTCCCGCACCCGGGAGCGCAGCGTCCTTTCGGCCGCCGCCGCGGTCGTCACGACCAGCACATGGACCCGGCGGTGGCTGCTCGAGAGGTATGCGCTGAGGCCCGCCCAGGTCCACGTCGCGGAACCCGGGGTCGACAAAGCCGACCTTGCACCGGGCACGGCGGCCGGCGGAGAGCTGCTCTGCGTCGCGGCGGTGACGCCAGACAAGGGACATGACGTGTTGCTCGCTGCCCTCGCCATGGTCCGTGACCTGACGTGGCGCTGCGTCTGCGTGGGCCCCCTGACCCGCGATCCCGGCTTCGTCGACCGCCTCGTCCGTCAGGCCACTGAGGGCGGAATCGGTTACCGAGTGCGCTTCACCGGCCCAAGGACCGGCACCGCCCTCGACGCCTCGTACGCGGCCGCAGACGCGCTGGTGCTGGCCACGCGCGCCGAGACGTACGGCATGGTCGTCACGGAGACGCTGGCGCGCGGGCTCCCGGTCGTGGCGACGACCGTTGGCGGGCTGCCCATGGCGCTCGGCCGGGGAACCGACGGGGGCAGGCCCGGCCTGCTGGTTCCGCCCGGCGACCCGCAGGCCTTCGCCGAAGCCCTGCGCTGCTGGCTCGGCGACGCCGATCTGCGGCAACGCCTCCGGAGCGTGGCACAAGAGCGCCGGGCGACCCTTGCCGGCTGGTCGGCCACCTCGGTTCGGATCTCGCGCGTTCTGGCGGAGGTGGCGGCGTGACCGCCGAACCGGTCCTGGTCAGCCCTGCGTGGCTGCGGCTGCGGGAGGCGGCGGACGCCACAGCCCGCTCGTCCGACCTCGTCGAGCTGGTCCGGCCCCACCTGCCGGCCGGAGGGCGCGCGGTCATTCACGACCTCGGCTGCGGCACCGGGTCGATGGGCCGCTGGCTCGCCCCGCGACTGCCCGGCACCCAGCACTGGATCCTGTACGACCATGACGCCGGGCTGCTTGCCCACGCGGCCGCGGACATGCCCGGTGTAGCCGCCGACGGGGCCGCGGTCACCATCTCGACCCGGCTGCGCGACATCACCGCGCTGGACCCGGGCGACCTGACCGGCGCATCCCTGATCACCGCCTCGGCGCTGCTGGACATGATGACCGCGGACGAGCTGGAACGACTTGTCACGACCTGCGCCGCAGCGGGCTGCCCCGCGCTG
>JANOHS010000067.1:0-5195 GCA_031406655.1 Micrococcales bacterium | reverse complement strand
GTTGATCCGATCGGCCTGTGGCTGAGCCGCATGGTGGCGCCACAGCTTGACGAAGGCGTGAGGGTTGTTGGAGAAGCTGGGTATCTCGCACAGCGGCGTGCCATCGGCCAAGGTGGCGACCATGGTGCACGCGGTGAAGTCGGTGCCTATCCCGATGACGTCCGCGGGGTCGACGCCGGACGCGCGCAGGGCCTGGGGCACGGCGACCTGCAGGACGGCGACGTAGTCGGCAGGCACCTGCAAGGCCCACTCAGGCGGGAGAGACTCCCCGGTTGGCAGCGCACGGTCCAGCACACCATGGGCATAGTCGTGGACCGCGCTACCCAGCTCCAGCCCGTCGCTGACCCTGACGACGACAGCTCGACCAGAGAGAGTGCCGTAGTCGACACCGATGACCACGGCGTCCGGGCTGAGCTGCGATTGAGATGTCACTTGGCGCCGTCGCGCTGCTCGGCACTGGGGCTGGGCGCTGGTGGCCTGGCGGAGAGCATTGCCCCAGTGTGAGCGCTAACATCACTGGCTGTCAAGCACCCGCTTGATCTGGCGCGTCGTGGAGATCGTCAGCCTGGCGGAGCGGCCGTGGACGACCGAACAATGAGCAGCGGCTCGACCAGCGGCTCGGAAGGGTCGGGCTCGCCGGCGAGCACACGGAGCACCAGGTCCATGATCCGCCGACCGAGCTCTCGGAAGTCCTGGCGAACAGTGGTCAGTGGCGGTGTGAAGTAGCCCGACTCGGGCACGTCGTCAAAGCCCACGACGCTCACATCCTCGGGAACGCGCAGCCCCGCCTCGTGCAGGGCTCGCAACAGCCCCAGGGCCATCTGGTCGTTTGCCGCAAAGACCGCCGTCGGCCGGAACTCGGCCAGCATGGCCCTCGCGGCCTGATAGCCACTTCGCGAGCTCCAGTCCCCCTCCGCCATGAGCTCCGGGGGCTGCTGGCCGCGCTCTTCCAGCGCCATCCGCCAGCCCTCACGCCGCGCGGCCGCCTCCAGCCAGTCAGCCGGCCCGGGCAGATGCAACACACTCTGGTGGCCGAGGTCAAGGAGGTGTTTGGTGGCCAGGCGCGCGCCGGCGATCTGGTCGACACCTGCCGTCAAGGGGGTTGCCGAGAGATCACCCTCGACCAGCACGAGGGGTACTCCGACGTGCAGCGACTGTGCGAGGTCGAGGGCTGCCTGGTGAGCGACGATCATCACCACCGCCTCGACCGCCTGGTCCAGCACCCGGTCAACGGCCTGACCCAACGACGACGCCGAGATGTCCGGGAGCCCCGCAAGTGACAAGCTGTACCCCGCTGCGCGAGAGGCGGATTCGAGTCCGAGCATGATGCTGGCAGGGCCGAAATGGTTCATGTCGGCGGTGATCACCCCGATACTCCCGGACCGGCGAGTCACCAGCGTCCGGGCAGCGGTGTTGCGACGGTAGCCAGTCTGCTCGATCGCGGCGAGCACCCGGTCGCGCGTCGACGGACGGATCTTCGGGAAGTCGTTGAGCACCCGTGAGACGGTCTGATGGGAGACACCTGCGACCTTTGCGACGTCTTCCATCCGAGGCGGGTTCTTCGGGTCAACTGGCCCGCGAACTGCAAAGACGGGGAGTTTGGCAGTACTGCGTTTGGGGACAACCTTCGGGTCGGGCATGGGCGCATCGTACGTCGCGTTCTTACTCTCGTACCGCCGAAAGAAGTAATGTCGAAGGCGTGTCCCGGGTGGGCAAGTCCCCCTCCGGACACCATCCTGATGACAACCGATGGGTGGCTCATCATCACGACGTGTGAGCTGTTGAACAGCCACGCCGCCGCGGACCTTGACGCGCTGGCTTTCGGCGCCGACGCTCAACCCACCTGCTGCGTATGCGGACCAACCCCTTTCGTCGAGACCATCAGCGACCTTCTTGTCACTGCCGGGCACCCCAGCGAGCGAGTCAGAGCCGAACGATTCGGTCGTACCAGAGGATGACCATGAATCACGCCACCCCAGTTTTCCTCGACGGCAACGCGGCGGCCGGTGCGCTCAGCGAGATCTTCACCTTCGACGTCACCGCCGCTCTCGGTCAATGCGCGAGCTGCGAACGCTCCTCCAGGATGGCCGAGACACACGGGTACGTCGCAACGCCCGGCGTCGCCATACGCTGCCCAGGCTGTGAAGGGGTGCCGCTCCGCTACGTGAGCGGGGCGGGTCAGTTCTGGCTCGACATGCGCGGACTCAATTACCTGCACCCATCCGAACGCTGGCGAGTGAAGGTCGCCAGCGCTCGGACGTCTGGTTGGAGAGGGCACTCCGGAGGGTGGGGTCCTACCGGATCTTGAACCTCACGATCGACCCGTCAGTGAAGACGTTCGTCGACACGTATAGGTAGCCGTGTGCATACTCGAGCCCGGCAGGCTCGGTGAGGCTCACGAAAGGCTTGACCGTGCCATTCCGCGAGATCGACGAGACCTGGTTCCCGAACAGCTCCGCCACGTAGATCGTTCCGTTCGGCGCGATGGCGATGTTGGTCGCTCCGGCGAAGCCGGTCGCGATGAGCTTCACGGCCCCGGTCTTTGGGTTCACCCGGTAGACGGAGCCGTTCGCACCGAGACTCCCGTCCTCGGGGCCACCCGGCAGCGTCGACACGTACAGCTTCCCGTCGTCTCCGATCTCGACGTCGGTCGGCACCGGCTCGAGCACGAAGTCGTGGCCAACCACGCACGGGTCAAGTCCGTTCGCCGCGGCCGCCTCGGCCGTGACCTGCAAGGTCTTGGCCGGGAGCACGGCAACAGTGCTGACCCGACCGCGGCGATCGACCTTCAGCAAGGCGTTCGCTCCGGCATCGGCCACGTACGTCGTGGAGCCACTGATGGCCGATCCGTACGGGTGTGAGTCGATGTGGCCGGTGTACGGGTGCAGGAACGGTGGTATCAGCGCCAGGCACTCCGGGGTCAGACCCTGGAAGCCGTACGTAATCGCGGCGTCAGGGTTTGTTGTGCGCTCATGGAGAAGCGTGTCGGCCAGCTGGCTCACGGCGCCGTTCCTGGAACGCCGCTTGAGGACCGCGGAGCCAACCTCGGTCTCGCCAAAGGTTGTCTCGGCCCAGGTGACCGCACCGTCCTTGGTGGACACGGCGGCGATGTCGACGCCGGGTGCCGAGACGAGGTCCTCGGGTGCTTGACCGGGCTCGATGAGCGTAAGCGCACCCGAGAAGCTCTGGCCGACGTACAGCTTGGCGTGATCGCCGACGGCGAAGGTGAGTGGGCCCACGAGGTGCTCGGCGACCGTCACCGGCGTGGTCGGGCGCGGATTGTGCGCACCGGAGGATGGTGAATCATCCGCGACTGCGGGGACACTGCCGAGGGCGAGCAGGCCCGCGATGGCCAGCGGGAGCGCAGCTGTAATGGTGGAACGCCTCATCGTTAACCTCCATGAGAAGACGGACGGTGGGTTGGAGCGATTCCCCACTATCTCTGTTCCCTGCGCGCGCTGTCGATAACCCGGAGCTTGCCCTTTTCTCACCACGGCCGGTTTGGCCAACAACGTCGCAGATGTGCCCTTCCTTCGCTGTTGTTACCGTCGGGGGTGTCAGCAAGCCAACCTTCCCAGAAGGAGATTCGCCGCCGATGTCAACGTCTTCCGCTGAGTCCCGTCCCCCACGTTCGGCAGCCGGTTCCACCCTGCCGACGCGAGCCCGTGTGATCGTGATCGGCGGCGGGGTGATCGGTACCTCGGTTGCCTATCACCTGGCGCAGATGGGGTGTTCTGACGTGGTGCTGCTGGAGCGCGATCACCTGACCTCCGGAACGACCTGGCACGCGGCGGGGCTGATGGTGACCTTCGGGTCGACCTCGGAGACCTCGACCGAGATGCGCAAGTACACCCGCGATCTCTACGCCCGCCTCGAGGCGGAAACCGGCCTGGCCACCGGCTTCAACCCCGTCGGCTTCATCGAGATCGCCACCGAGCCCGACCGGCTCGAGGAGTACCGCCGGGTGTCCGCCTTCAACCGACACTGCGGAGTGGATGTCCAGGAGATCTCAGCGGCCGAGGTCGGCGAGCTGTTCCCGCTGGCGCGCACCGACGACATCCTGGCCGGCTTCTACGTCAAGGAGGACGGCCGGGTGAACCCCGTCGACGTCACCATGTCGATGGCCAAGGGGGCGCGACTGCTGGGCGCCAAGATCATTGAGGGCGTGGCCGTCACCGACGTGCTCGAACACGGTGGCGTCGTCACCGGGGTTCGCACCGACCAGGGCGACATCGAGGCGGAGTATGTCGTCAACTGCGCCGGGATGTGGGCCAGACAGCTCGGCGACAAGTCAGGAATCGCCATACCGCTGCAGGCCGCCGAGCACTACTACCTATTGACCGAGCCGATTCCCGAGGTGTCCAGAGCCTGGCCGATCCTCGAGGACCCGGCCTCGCACGGGTATTTCCGTGAAGAGGGCAGCGGCCTCATGATCGGTCTGTTCGAGCCGGTGTGCGCCCCCTGGAAGGTCGAGGGGATTCCCTCGGACTTCTCGTTCGGGGAGCTGCCGCCGGACTGGGATCGGATGGGCCCCTACCTCGAGACGGCGATGTCCCGCATCCCGATCTCCAAGGATGTCGGCATCCGCAAGTTCTTCTGTGGGCCGGAGAGCTTCACCCCGGATCTGGCGCCGGTCGTCGGCGAGGCCCCCGAGCTGAAGAACTACTTTGTGGCAGCCGGGCTCAACTCTGTCGGCATTCTCACCGGCGGTGGCCTGGGACGCGTCATCGCTCACTGGATCCTCAACGGCCGACCGGACGTCGACGTCACGGGGATGAACATCGACCGCCTGCACCGCTACCAGGCCAACCCCGACTACCGGCGGGCCCGGACCGTCGAGTCACTCGGCACGGTCTATCTCTGTCACTACCCGACGAAGTCGATGCAGACGGCGCGCGGCATCAAGCAGTCCGCCGTGCACGCGCGGCTCTCGGCCGAGCGCGCCTACTTCAAGGACGTCAGCGGCTGGGAGGGTGCCGACTGGTTCGCCCCCGAGGGAGTCGAGCCGGTGGTCGAGTGCCTGTCCTGGGGGCGGCAGAACTGGTTCCCCTACTGGGAAGCAGAGCACCGGGCCGCGCGCGAAGGCGTGATCCTGATGGACATGTCGTTCATGTCGAAGTTCGCGGTGCAGGGCCGCGACGCCGGACGTCTCCTCGACCGTCTCTCGGCCAACAACGTCGATGGTGAACCGGGCA
>JANOHS010000029.1:0-3598 GCA_031406655.1 Micrococcales bacterium | reverse complement strand
AGGTACTGCAGGCTGATGTTGGTGCTCGTCGCGGTGGAGAGCTCCTTCTTGGCCTGCTCGGCAGCATCACGCAGACGCTGCATGGCGATCTTGTCGTTGGCCAGGTCGGTGCCGCTGGTGTTCTTGACGGTCGTCACGAGGTGGTTGACGACTCGCTCGTCCCAGTCGTCGCCACCGAGCTTGTTGTCACCGTTGGTGGCCCGGACCTGGATCGTCGAGAAGCCGTCCTCGGGGTCCTTGCCGACCTCGAGGAGCGAGACGTCGAAGGTGCCACCGCCGAGGTCGAAGACGAGGATGAGCTCGTCCTCCTTGCCCTTGTCCAGACCGTAGGCCAGCGCGGCGGCGGTGGGCTCGTTGATGATCCGCAGGACGTTGAGGCCCGCGATCTCGCCGGCCTCCTTGGTGGCCTGACGGTGGGCGTCGTCGAAGTACGCCGGGACGGTAATCACGGCGTCGGTGACGGTCTCACCGAGGTAGGCCTCGGCGTCGCGCTTGAGCTTCTGCAGGATGCGCGCGCTGATCTCCTGCGCGGTGTAGGACTTGTCGTCGATCTTGCGGGTCCAGTCGGTGCCGATCTGGCGCTTGACCGAGCGGACGGTCCGTTCGATGTTGGTGACAGCCTGTCGCTTGGCGATCTCGCCGACGAGGACCTCACCGCTCTTGGTGAACGCGACGACGGACGGGGTCGTGCGCCCGCCCTCCGCGTTGGCGATGATGGTGGGCTCGCCGCCCTCGAGGACGGCGACTGCCGAGTTGGTGGTACCGAGGTCGATGCCTACCGCACGTGCCATTTCTTTGTCTCCTGTATGACGAGTGGTCGGGCGAGCGCTGCTCGCCCGGTTGATGCTGGCGCTCTGATGCCGTGGTTGTCTGACTTCGAGGCCCAATCTCCTCGACATCGGCCTGAGTTGTCAAGCCAACGCTCCGCAAACTTGCGCCTACCAGACTCAACTTGGCTGCCGCACCGATTGTTCCCGTGGTTCGGCCGGCCTTCAAGGAGCACACGGCGCCCCGAAGGGGCCAGGTCGGGGTGCGCGGGCGCTACCGCGAGCGGGCCTTCAGCACCCGGTCGATCACAGCGTCCAGCCCCGCAGGCTCTGCGCCGAGCTCGGCGACAACCGCCGCCCGGATGACCCGCCGCAGGTCGGCATCGGAGGACGCCACCGCCGCCCCCGTCGCAGGCGTTGCAGAGGGCGCCGTTGGTGATGCCACCCGTGATGAGGTCATGGCAGCGGAGCCTGAAACCGTCCCGTCCCGTTCGATCAGGACGCCGAGGTCGGCCGCCCGCTGTGCGGCCTCGTCGGTGACCACGTCCCGCCCCTGGACGCGGATCGGCTGACCGGCCGCGGCCGCGTCCTCGACGTGGTGGCGCGTGATGAACCGCCGCCGCCCCTGCTCGCCACGGTGCTCAGTCCCGGCCATCGATGCCCTCCAGCGCTGCGATCGCCGCGTTGCGCGCGGCGATGATGTCGGCCTCGGTCCCCGCCATCCACAGCCGGCCATACACGCCGACGGAGGTGACGTGCATCAGGTTCACTGCGGCAGCCTTCTCGGCCTCGTTCGCTGCCAGGTTGATGTAGGCGGCCGGTGTGCACTCGAGCACGAGCATCGTCTGGCCGGCGACCAGCATCATGCCGCGGGTGAACCGGTTGAGCAGCTGCGACTGGTACGGGCTGACGTTCGTGATCACCTGCATCGACGCGACCTGCGGCCTCTTGCGGGCGCTCACCGTGAGGCCCAGCTCCTTGAGCACCGCGTCACCTGCCTGCAGCACCTCGGCCTGCGACTCGGAGTGCAGCTCGAACATGCCGAACTGCCGCTCGACGATCTGCGCTCCCGGGCGGGCCATCGTCGCCTTCACCGCGACGTCCACCACCCGGAAGACGTGGTTGCCTGGCGCCATCTCCACGTACAGCGCGGCCATCCCCTCGATCGGCAGGTCGCCCTGGGTCACGGACCCGACGAACGCGGCGTACTGCGGCTGCATCCGGTCGATGTGGCAGTAGGCCCGGAGCTCGAAGTCATCGGCCACAACAGCACTTCTCCTTGGTCATCGGGAAACCATCCCCGGGTAGGTGGATCCGTATGCCGGCTCGAGGGCCGGGGCACTGCGCGCGATGCCGAGGGGCGTCACGAACAGGGGTGTGACGGGCACGACAGCGTCCAGGCCCGAGGCCTCGGACACGACGTCGGCGAAGCCGGGGAACGAGGCCGTGCCCCCGACCAGATAGACCTTGGGGACCGGCCAGCCCCGCGTGCTGTTGGCCACGATCGTGGCCACCTTCTCCATCACCGGGCGAACCATCGGGAACAGCCACGCCTGCTGGGTCGGGTCCTTCTTCAGCTCCTCGGCCTCGTCGAAGGAGATGCCGAGCGCTCCGGCGATGACGAGGGTGAGGTGGGTTCCTCCGGTCGCCTCATCAGCGGTGTGCACGACCTCGCCGTCCTGGATCACCGCAACTCCGGTGGTTCCTCCCCCGACGTCGACGACGACCCCGTCACGCAGCCGCAGCACCGCGTTCGCCGCCGTGGGCTCGTCGACCAGCCCGCTGCACTCCATGCCCGCGGCCTCGATGACGTGCCGCACGGCTTGGACCTCGCTCAGCGGCACTCCCGGGGGGTAGGCGCCGTGCGCCGCCTGGATCGATGCGCCCAGGCGTGACTCGACGTCTTGTCTGAGCCGGCGAACGACGTCGATCGCGCCGATGAAGTCGGTGACCACCCCGTCGCGCACGACGTCCCCGTACTCGTAGGCAGCCGCCAGAGGGCGGTCGTTCGCGTCGAGGACCACCAGAACGGTACAAGCGGTGCCGAGGTCCACCCCAGCCTTGAGCTGGACCGGTCGCTCGCCCAGCGGCTCCGCGACCAGCGCCGCCTCCAGCGCCGCCATGGTCTCCCTGAGCCCGGTCACGACGGACCTGCCCAGTCGGCCGGGTAGGTGACATAGAGGAACCGCGTCGACGACGGTGTCCCGAAGGTGATCGACGACCCCTTGGGGACCGCGATCACGTCGCCCGGCCGGCCGACAACCAGCTGGTCGGCGGTCGTGATGTGCAGCTCGCCCTCGATGACGTACTCCATCTCGTCGTAGTCCAGCGTCCACGGGAAGCTGCCCTGGCGAAGGCTCATCACCCCGGCGGCCATCGGCATGCCATGCTCCGCCGTCACGACATCGAGCAGCCGCACGTCCATCTCGGGACGGTGCAGCTCCACCGGGAACGGCGCCAGCGCGGCTGTGTTCACACCCGGGACGTGGACCAACCGCGGAGTACCGGGCGCCGAGGGCTGCACTTCGCCCGCGGGCGCTGACCCGACAACGATCTTGATCCCGTGCTGGCTCGCCACGTCCCGGGCCAGCGCGGTCAGCCGGTCACCAGGCGCGACGACGTGCTCCGTCGCGCCCGTGCGGGCGTGTCGAAGCACATCGTCGGCGGTGTGGACCCGGCGACTCACGGCAGCTCTTGCGTGTCGTCCGGCAGCCTCACTTGCTGGCGGACGCCGCCCCGGGGTTCTGGGCCGGCAGGATGAACTCGACGTCACCGTGCGGGCGCGGGATCACGTGCACGCTGACGAGGTCGCCGACTCGTTGTGCGGCGGC
>JANOHS010000117.1:0-4567 GCA_031406655.1 Micrococcales bacterium | reverse complement strand
GTGCCGCCGAGCTCGTAGGCGAGCAGGGGGGCCGCCGAGTTGGCCTTGCCCGGTGCCGCGTTGATCCGGTCCGCGCCGACCAGAGCTGCGGCCCCGTAGCCGAGGGTCAGCGTGAACAGGTAGAAGATGCCGATCAGCCAGATGGCCCACACCACGGACTTACGCGCTTCCTTTGCGGTGGGGACCGTGTAGAAGCGCATCAGGATATGCGGCAGGCCGGCGGTGCCGAGCACCAGCGCGATCGACAGCGAGATGAAGTCCAGCTTGGACGTGCTCGAGACGCCGTACTTCTTCCCAGGCTCCAGCGAGGCGCCCGCCTCGGCACCCTTGCCGAGCAGGTCCGAGAGGTTGAGGCCGAACTTCCCCAGGACCCAGACGCTCATGACCGCGGCGCCGACGATGAGCAGCACCGCCTTGATGATCTGGACGTAGGTCGTGCCCTTCATGCCGCCGATGAGGACGTAGCTGATCATCAGGAGGCCGACGATCGCGATGACCAGGCTCTGCCCGGCCCGGTTGGTGATGCCGAGCAACAGGGCCACCAAGCCTCCCGCACCGGCCATCTGGGCGAGCAGGTAGAAGAAGGACACTGCGAGCGTGGACGTCGCCACCGCGGTGCGCACCGGGCGCTCCCGCATCCGGAAGGCCAGCACGTCGGCCATGGTGAAGCGGCCGGTGTTGCGCAACGGCTCGGCGACCAGCAGCAGGGCGACCAGCCACGCCACCAGGAAGCCGATGCTGTAGAGGAAGCCGTCATAGCCCTGCAGGGCGATCGCTCCGGCGATCCCGAGGAAGGACGCGGCGGACAGATAGTCGCCGGAGATGGCGATCCCGTTCTGCCGGCCGGAGAAGGCGGCTCCCCCCGTGTACATGTCCGCCGCGCTCTTGTTCGTCTTGCCGGCCCGCAGGACCAGAGCCATCGTGACAGCCACGAAGCTCGCGAAGATGGCGAGGTTCAGCCCAGGGCTACCCACTTGCTCGGTGGCCGCAGCAGCCAACGTGCTCACTTGAGGTCCCCCTCTTCCATTGCCTCACGGATCAGCTTCGAGGCCGGGTCGAGCACCTTGTCCGCGTGGCGGATGTAGAGCGCAGTGACACCGAAGGTCGTCACGAACTGCAGCAGTCCGAGGATCAGAGCCACGTTGATGTTGCCGACGACCTTCTGGCTCATGAAGTCGCTCGCGTAGGCAGCGAGGATCACATAGGCGAAGTACCAGATCAGGGACCCTGCCGCTACAGGGAGGACCCACCCCCGGTATCGCCGGCGCAGGTCCTGGAACTCGGGACTCGCCTGGACGGCCACGTAATGCGCCTCACTCGGTGTGGGGGCCACATGGCCTCCCTCGTTGTGCGTGCTCATAGACCCTCCATGGGAAGCGGGTGAGTCCCGGAAAGCGGGACCGGTCACTCGACGGACGTCGGTACTCGGGGCTTGCTACGGCGGGTCGAACGTTACTCCCGTATCGCTCATAACGATATGCAACGCTCATTCCGACGATTTGACGCCTACGGACGCAGCCGGTCAGCCGCCGTACAGCCGCGCGTCGAGCCGCGACTGGTACGTCGCGCTGGCTGCGGCCAGCGCCTCGCCGAGCGTCCAGATACCTCGCTGCTGCAGGAGCGCCAGGAGCAGGACGAAAACCTCGCCGGTCATCAGGGCGTCACCAAGAGCGGTATGCCGACCCACCACCCCGACGCCGAGGCGCGCGGCGATCGCCTCCAGCGAGTGCTGCTCGTGATCGGGGTGCAGCGCCGCGTCGAGCAGCAGCGTGTCGAGGACCGGCTGGGTGAAACGCACCCCGGTCTGGGCTTCCTTCTGTCTCAGGAAGCTCATGTCGAAGCCGACGTTGTGTCCAACCAGCACCGTGTCGTCGGCAAACCGCGCGAACACCGGCAGCACCGCGTCCAACGTCGGCTGGCCCTTCACCATCTCGGCGGTGATGCCGTGTACGGCGACCGAGCGAGCGGGCACCGACCGTCTCGGGTCGACCAGCCGGTCAAAGGTCTCGTGCCTCAGCACCCGTCCGTTGACGACGCGCACCGCGCCGAGGGACACGATCTCGTCGCCTCCGGCGGGGTCGAAGCCGGTCGTCTCGGTGTCGAAAACGGTGTACGCGAGGTCGCTGAGCCTGCGGTCATGCCAGGTCAGCGACTCTTCGGGCAGGTCGAACAGGTCGAAGTCGTAGAGCTCGGGCCTGCTGCCGACGTCGACGGTGGCCGGCGCCACCGGCTTCGGGGCTGCCTCGGTCAGGGGAAGCAAGAGCCGGACGTATGCCGACCCGTCCGGGCCGACACTGGACCAGATCTCGCCGTCGTGCCGCGCGACGACCTCCTGGACGGTCCCCGCCGAACCGCCGGTCAACGGCTCGTCGAGCCACGCCTTGAAGAGAGCCGCGTCGGGTGGGCGCCCCGTCCAGCGGACCTCCAGCCCGGCGTGTCCGCCGGCACGGGTCAGCGACAGCGTGAGCTCGCGGACCGAGCACCGGTCGCGCAGCCGGGCCACCACGTGCACTGCGGCACGTGCGAGCGCATGGCTGTCGACCCGGACCCACAGCTCGTCCGTCCCGGAGTCCACCGACGTCGCAACACCGTCCTCCCGTTCGACCTCACGGCCGAGAACGGCCAGCAGGTCCTCGACCCGCATCTCCGTGAGAAGCCAGTCGGCGCCAGGATGAGCCGTCGACTCCTCGACCTGGTTCTCGACATGGCGGCCGAGTCGCTGTGACTCCTCACGGACGATCTCCACGAACGCTCTGTGCTGCTGCGGATCCATGTCCGGATAGTCCAGCACCGTCTCGACTGCCGCCTGGATGCTGGCGAGGGAGGCACGGGTGGTCTCGATCAGCTCGCGGAAGAGAGCATGACGCCGGCCACTGGCCTGCTCGCGAATGGTCAGGTCCTCAAGGACGAGGACGAACCCGCCGACCTCGCCTGCCACGTCGCGCACCGGCGACAGGTGGACGTGCAGCAGCTGCCCGTCCCGACCTGCGGTCGACATGTCTGCCTGCGCCGAGCCGTCCCGGATCCGGTCGAGGGCGTGGGTCACCAGCCTCCGGTCGACGATGCCGAAGACAGATCGGCCCAACCCGAGTGAGGGATCGTCGGCGAGCAGGGTGCGGGCGGCCGCGTTGTACAGAAGGACGCGCCCTCCGAGGCTGCAGACGAGGACGGCAACGTCGAGGTCGGCCATCAGGGCGGCAAGCCGGTTGCGTTCCTGCTCGACGTCCGCTCTCGCGGCACTGACCTCGCGTTCGACCTCCCGCTCGGCGACGCTGCGGCGCTCGGCCAGCTCGTTCACCGCGGCCGCCAGCTCGCTGAGCTCGGCAGGACCAGAGCTGTCCAGGCGGTGGTCAGGGTTGGCACCGAGCAGGAGGCGGGTGTCGGCCGCGAGGCGACCCGCGGTGGCCGGGTAGCGGCCCAGAACGTAGCCGAGGAGCACGACGAGGCCGGCCAGCGCCATAACGCCACCGAGGATGATCGTGGCGATCTGGCCGCCCACCGCGTCGCCGACCGACTCCCGCTCAGCGGGGGCCAGCCCGCTCCAGACGAGGACGGCGAGGGTGACGCACGCCACGACGACGTAGGCGACGGAGGCCACGAGATGCACGCCGCCACGGCCACGCAGCACGCGCAGTTTCACGTCACTCGCCGGCCAGCAACCTGTTGACCCGATCGACGAGGTCTCGGGTCGAGAAAGGCTTGGTCACATAGGCGTCCGCGCCGACGGCGAGGCCCTTGGTGACCTCGGACTCACGGCCCTTGGCTGTGAGCAGAATGATCTTGAGCTGGGTATGGCCGGTAGCGCGAAGCGTCTGGCAGACCTCGAAGCCGTCTCGCTTGGGCATCATCACGTCGAGCAGCACGAGGTCGGGCTGGAAGCGTTCGACCTCGGACAGGGCTTCGTCACCGTCCCGCGCGACGCTGGTCTCGAACCCGCCCTTCCTCATGAGGAAGTCCAGTGAGGTCACGATGTTGGGCTCGTCGTCGACGATGAGGACCTTGCGGGGCATCAGCCCTCCGTCTCTGCGGTCTCAGCGTGGACCGCAATGCTGCCGACAGTAGCCATCGGCAGTGCAAAGCAGAAGTTCGCGCCCTCACCGGGAGTGCTCTCCACCCAGAGCCGTCCGCCGAGATGGTCAACGATCTCCCGGCTGATCGACAGGCCGAGACCGGTCCCCTTCGGGCGGTTCCTGCGAGTGTCGCCGCCCTGACGGAACTTCTCGAAGATGACCTGCTGGTCCTCAGCGGCGATGCCGGGACCGTTGTCGGCCACATCCACCCTGACCAGCCCATCCGCTGCCGCCAGGCCGACACTTACCCGCCCCACACCGGGCTCGGAGAACTTCACCGCGTTGGACAGCAGGTTGACCAGGACCTGCACCACACGGTCGCGATCGGCTTCGACCATGGGCACCCGCTCCGGCAGGTCCATGGCCAGGACGATGTCCTTGTCGCGGAACAGCTGCGCGGTCGCCTGGGCTGAGGTCGTGACGACGTGGCGAAGGTCGATGGACTCGATGTGCCAGTCGGTGCGCCCGGACTCGAGCTTGGAAAGGTCGAGCATCTG
>JANOHS010000596.1:0-3521 GCA_031406655.1 Micrococcales bacterium | reverse complement strand
GGTGTCGGACTGGATGGACATCGAGCGCGAGCGCGGGATCTCGATCACCTCCGCGGCGTTGCAGTTCACCTACCGCGACACCGTGATCAACCTGGTCGACACCCCTGGCCACGCCGACTTCTCCGAGGACACCTACCGGGTGCTGTCCGCGGTCGACGCTGCGGTGATGCTCGTGGACGCGGGCAAGGGCCTCGAGGTTCAGACCATGAAGCTGTTCGAGGTCTGCAAGCACCGCAACATCCCGATCATCACGGTCATCAACAAGTGGGACCGCCCGGGCCGTGAGGCGTTGGACCTGATGGACGAGATCAGCGAGCGGACCGGACTGCAGCCGGCACCGCTGAACTGGCCTGTGGGCATCGCCGGCGACTTTCGTGGCGTGGTGGACTTGTTGACCGGCGAGTACCTCAAGTTCACCCGGACCGACGGCGGGGCAACGGTAGCCCCCGAGGACCACCTGAGCCCAGCGGAGGCCGAAGCCCTGGAGGGTGAGGCCTGGGCGCGGGCCTTGGAGGAAAGCGATCTGATCGTGGCGACCGGTGCCGGTCACGATCCGGAAGGCTTCCTGGCAGCCACCAGCACCCCGGTGATGTTCGGCTCGGCGGTCCTCAACTTCGGCGTCCGCTTCCTGCTCGACACCCTGGTCGACCTCGCTCCTGCCCCCGGCGCCCGGCCCGATGCCGATGGCCAACCGCGTGAGATCGACTCTCCCTTCAGCGCATTCGTCTTCAAGATCCAGGCGGGCATGAATGTCGCTCACCGCGACCGCCTGGCCTTCATCCGCATCTGCTCGGGCACCTTCGAACGCGGCATGGTCGTCACCCACTCCACGACCAACCGCCCTTTCGCCACCAAGTACGCCCAACAGGTCATGGGCCGGGATCGAACGAGTCTCGACATCGCCTTCCCCGGCGATGTCGTCGGGCTGGTCAACGCCAATGCGCTTCGGGTCGGTGACACCCTGTACGTCGATCAGCCGGTCACCTTCCCGCCCATCCCGTCCTTCTCGCCCGAGCACTTCGCCGTGGCACGGGCGAAGGACTCCAGCCGGTACAAGCAGTTCCGGCGCGGTATCGAGCAGCTGGACCACGAGGGTGTCGTGCAGGTGCTGCGCTCGGACCTGCGAGGTGACCAGGCGCCGGTCCTGGCCGCGGTCGGTCCCATGCAGTTCGAGGTTGCCGAGCACCGGATGGCGGGCGAGTTCAACTCGCCGATCTCGCTCGACCGGCTGGCATACTCGCTGGCCCGTCGTACCGACGCCGAGGGGGCGGACCGACTGCGCGGCCAGCGGGCGGTCGAGGTGCTCTCGCGCAGCGATGGTGTGCTACTGGCCGTCTTCAGCGACCGGTGGCGGTTGCAGTCCGTGGAGCGCGACCTTGCCGGCATTGTGCTCACTCCGCTCGTCGTCTCCCTGTGATCCACGACCAGATACGTCCGGAACCGGAGATCTCGGCATACGGCCGAGCCTTCCGCGCGCCGTGGGCACCCGTAAACTGGCCTCTCGCGCCGTCCACCTCAACCCGGAGCCTCATGTGAGCCTGGTCGTCCAGAAGTACGGCGGGTCCTCGCTGACTGACGCCGACAGCATCAAGCGCGTGGCGCGGCGGATCGTCGAGACGCGCAAGGCCGGCAACGATGTCTGCGTCGTGGTCTCGGCCATGGGCGACACGACCGACGGGCTGATGGACCTGGCACAACAGGTCAGCCCGTTGCCGCCGGCTCGCGAGATGGACATGCTCCTGACGGCGGGCGAGCGAATCTCCATGGCACTGGTGGCCATGGCGATCGCCAACCTCGGTCATACCGCGCGTTCGTTCACCGGCTCCCAGGCGGGCGTCATCACCGACTCCTCGCACGGCAAGGCGCGCATCATCGACGTCACGCCGGGTCGGATCAAGGGTGCCCTGGACAACGGTGACATCGCGATCGTGGCCGGTTTCCAGGGGGTCAGCGCGGACAGCAAGGACATCACCACCTTGGGCCGGGGTGGCTCGGACACCACCGCGGTCGCCCTTGCCGCCGCCTTGCACGCCGACATCTGCGAGATCTACACCGACGTCGACGGCGTCTTCACCGCCGACCCCAGGATCGTCCGCACGGCCCGAAAGATCGACCGGCTCTCGAACGAGGAGATGCTCGAGATGGCAGCGTGCGGGGCAAAGATCCTGCACCTGAGATGCGTCGAGTACGCCCGACGGTTCGACATGCCGATCCACGTCAGGTCCTCGTTCTCCTACCGCGAGGGCACCGTGATCGTCCCTCAACCAACCGATGAACAAGGAGACAGCGTGGAAGCCCCGATCATTGCCGGCGTCGCACACGACCGCAGCGAGGCCAAGATCACCGTGGTCGGCGTGCCGGACCACCCGGGCATGGCCGCCGAGATCTTCCAGGCCTGCGCCGCCGCCGAGATCAACATCGACATGATCGTCCAGAACGTCTCCGCGGTGGAGACCGGCCTGACCGACATCTCGTTCACGCTGCCCAAGACCGATGGCCAGGTCGGCGTTCAGGCGCTCAAACGGATCCAGCCCGCGGTCGGGTTCGCGTCCCTGCTGTATGACGACCACATCGGCAAGCTCTCGCTCGTCGGTGCCGGTATGCGCTCGCACCCCGGCGTCTCTGCCACGTTCTTCAGGGCGCTGGCCGATGCAGGTATCAACATAGAGATGATCTCCACCTCGGAGATCCGCATCTCGGTCGTCACCCGCGACGACCAGCTCGACGACGCGGTGCGAGCTGTGCACACGGCCTTCGGTCTGGACTCGGCCGACGGCGAAGCGCTGGTCTACGGAGGTACCGGACGATGAGTACCCGCAAACCCACCCTGGCCGTCGTCGGCGCGACCGGCGCAGTCGGCACTGTCATGCTCGGTATCCTCAGCCAGCGCGAGGACGTCTGGGGCGAGATCCGCCTCGTCGCCTCCGAGCGTTCTGCCGGCAAGGTCCTCATCGTCCGGGGTGAGGAGCTGGTGGTCCAGGCGCTCACTCCTGAGGTGTTCGACGGGGTCGACGTCGCCATGTTCGACGTACCCGACGAGATCTCGGCGACGTGGGCCCCGATCGCGGCGTCGCGAGGTGTCGTGGCGGTCGACAACTCCGGCGCCTTTCGGATGGACCCCGAGGTGCCGCTGGTCGTGCCCGAGGTCAACCCCGCGCAGGTGCGCAACCGCCCGAAGGGGATCATCAGCAACCCCAACTGCACGACGCTGACGATGATGGACGCGCTTGGTGCGCTCCATGCAGGTTGGGGCCTCAAGGAGCTGGTGATCGCGTCCTATCAGGCGGCCTCGGGTGCGGGTCAGCCTGGTATCGATCGTCTCTACGACGAGATCGCCGTTCTGGCAGGCAACCGCGAAGCCGGCCAGCATGCCGGCAACGTGCGTGCGACTGTCACCGAGAAGCTCGGCGAGGACTCGCCGTTCCCCGCGCCGCTGGCTCTCAACGTGGTTCCCTGGGCCGGCTCGCTCAAGGAGGGCGGCTGGAGCTCGGAGGAGCTCAAGGTCCGCAACGAGTCGCGCA
>JANOHS010000586.1:0-7895 GCA_031406655.1 Micrococcales bacterium | reverse complement strand
CTTGCCCGCCTGGGCCAGCCCACGGTGCTGGTCGACGCCGACACCTACGGCGGGTGCATCGCCCAGGCGCTCTCGCTGCTGGACGAGGCGCCGGGCCTTGCCGCGGCAACCCGCTCGGCCGACCAGGGCAGCCTCGACCTGGCCGCCCTGGCCCGACTGGCGCCCGAGGTCTCCCCGGGGCTGCGGGTGCTGACCGGCATCCCCAAGGCCGAGAGGTGGCCCGAGCTGCGGGCCGCGGCTCTCGAACACGTGCTCAGCCTCACCCGACGGCTCGCGCGGTTCGTCGTCATCGACTGCGGGTTCAGCCTGGAGGACGACGAGGAGCTCAGCTACGACACGCTGGCGCCCCGGCGAAACGCCGCCACGCTCACCTCGCTCGCCGCCGCCGACCAGGTCCTGGCGGTCGGCGCCGGTGACCCAATTGGCTTGCAGCGACTCGTTCGTGGGTTGCAGGAGCTGGGGACGGTGCCCAGCCCTTCCCCTACCGTCGTCATCAACAGGGTGCGGTCCTCGGCCGTCGGCCCGCGGCCGGAGTCGCGCATCCGCGATGCGCTCACCCGCTTCGCCGGGGTCGACGACCCACGGTTCATCCCCGACGACCCGGCCAGCCTTGATCGCGCTCTGCTGGCCGGGCAGACTCTGGCCGAGGCAGCGCCCGACTCCGCCGTGCGCAAGACTCTGACTGCGCTGGCCATGGAGATCAGCGGCGTGCCCGCACCACACACCGGCCGTCGACGTAAGGACGCATGATGCAGGGACTGATCGTGGACTGGGGTGGCGTCCTCACCATGCCGATCCACACCGCTATCGGCAGCTGGCTCAGGGCAACCGGTGTCGACCGCGACCACTACGGCGAGGTGCTTGGTCGTTGGGTGGAGCCGCTGCCGGGCGAGATCTCTCCCATCCATCAGCTCGAGCGGGGGGAGATCGCGGTCGAGGACTTCGAGGACCTGCTCTCCTCCGCCCTGACCCGGGAAGGCTCCGCTGTCGAGGCGCAGGGACTGATCAGCACGATGTTCGCCGACCTGGCGATCTACGAGGACTCGATGACCTCGCTGGTCACCCGGGCACATGCCGCGGGGGTCCGCACCGGGCTCCTGTCGAACTCGTGGGGCAACTCCTATGACCGCAGCGACTGGCTGGAGATGTTCGACGCGGTCGTGATCTCCGGTGAGGTCGGGATGCGCAAGCCCGAGCCCGAGATCTTCGCGCTGGCCCTGGAGCGGATCGGCCTGCCGGCAGCCGAATGCGTCTTCATCGACGACATGGCGCACAACATCGCCGCGGCGGCGCAGGCCGGTCTGGCCGGCATCGTGCACCGCAGCTTCGAGGAGACGGCGGCCGAGCTCGAGGCTCTGTTCCCCGGCGCCGGGTGGATCCACCAGCGGCAGTGACCTGAAGGCCGGTTGACCGCCCGATCCGGCTCAGCTGCTGAAGAGCAGCAGCAGCCCACCGCAGGTGTAGCCCACCATCAGCACCAGCAGTGGGACCTGGCCGATGACGGCGACGCGTCGCTCGAACAGCGTGACCGCGCGCTCATGGGCCAGGACCACGCCGAGGACGTGACCGGTGACGATCGCGACTACCTGGATCGTGGCCACCAGCGTCGGCGCCAGCAGCGCGGCGTTGGCGGTCAGCTCACCTGTTCCGAGCCAGTTCGCGCCGGTACCAAGGGGATCGGAGAGCTTGATCCACGTGTTCTGGCCCTCGAAGACCAGCAGCGACCAGTAGTGCGCCACCACGTAGCCTGCGGCGATGGGCAGCAGGGAAGGTGCGAACTGCGCCGCGAGCCCCCGGACGGGGATACCGGCAAGTCGGGCGCTGACGGCGGCCGCCAGGTGCAGCGAGAGGGCCACAACCAGGCACATGCCCAGCAGCCCGGCGGTGCTCAGCAGCTCGGAGGGCAGGTCGGAGGACTGGACGAAGGTGTACCAGAGCGGTTCGGAGGAGAACCCGTCGTATGCCGTGCTGCCCAGCATCACCGACCCGGTCGCCAGCAGGCCCCGGTCCACCGCCACCGCGTTGGCTCCGTGCAGGGGAGTGCGTAGGACCCAGGCGCCGTCGGGCCTGCGGGCCAGCGGGCTCAGGCTGCCGTAGAGGCGCGACCAGACCTCGAAGGGGTCGGCCCGGGCGAACCAGCCGCGTCCGAAGACCAGTGCGCCCAGCAGGTCGATCAGGACGAACGCGCCGATCGCCACCCGCAGGACGAGCAGGGAGGTCGCGTCCGGGGCGATCAGCTCGAGCCAGACGAAGGCGAAGATCCCGAGCGCGGCAGGCCAGTAGCCGGGGGACCAGGTCGTCATCGAGGCGCCGGGATCGAGCCGGGCGAGGCGGGTCAGGCCGTTGTGCAGCCAGCGAATCGGGTTGAGCCAGGCCCAGACCGGGCCGAAGACCAGCGACAGTACGGCCAGCCCGACCCAGAGCCAGACGTACGCGACATACGGCACGGGGTTGTTGGCGTCGTCCACGCCGAAGACCAGGGCCATCACGGTCCACGCGGTCAGCAGGAGCGAGAGCGTTACCCAGATGCCTTTGAAGACAGGGGAGCTCAGTGTTCGCGACAGGAAAGGGGGGAGTGGACGTCCGGCGTCGGCGCGCAGCCTGGGCTCGGGCCAGAGCGCGCCGAGGGCAACGAAGGACACGAGCAGAGCCGCCGCCGCACCGATGAGGACGGCGGTGAACGGCAGCGGCAGGTCCTGGCGGGTGCCGACGCCGTGGGCGGGCAGGGCCGCGACGGCGGCGGCGAGCTGGGAGCTGACCACGGCTCAGCGGACCGCGACCTGGAACAGGCGCAGCTCAGGGTCGTGCAGCTCGAAGTCGTAGACGCCGGGCTCGGCGCCCTTGACCGTGACCTCCAGCCGCTGGCCGGCCTTGGTGGCCTTCTCGATCTCGAAACCGTGCGCGTGCAGGGTGTTGTCGTGGTCGCTGGTGACGGTGATCGTCAGCGACTCACCGACCGCGATGTCGATCGTCGCCGGCCTCGGCTGGACCTGCTTGCCCTTGACGGTGACGTCGATCCGCCGGCCCGCCGGCGTGGGGGTTGACGGGCTGGTGGGGATGACGCTGGTGGTCGCGGTGGTGGCCGGCGCTGTGCTGGTGGTCGGTGCCGTGCTGGGCGCGACGGCACTGCCGGTCTGGCTGCAGGAGGCGAGCCCGAGTGCGGCGGTCAGGGCGGCGGCAACGGTGAGTGGCCTCGTGAGCCGGTTCACTGTCATCCGGTTCACTGTCAGCCGGTTCGTGGTCAGCCGGGTCATTGTCGTCACGGCCGCAGTCTAGGTTGCGGTCGTCTGGCACGATGAGGTTGTGTCCGATCGGCTGACCTCCCTAGATGCGTCCCTCCTCTACATGGAGGAGTCGACGACGCCCATGCATGTGGGCTCGGTCATGGTCTTCCAGCCGCCGGACGACGGGTTCGACTACAACCGCCTGGTCTCCCTGATCTCTGACCGGATCGCCTTCGTCCCCCGCTACCGGCAGCGGGTGCGCGAGGTTCCCGGCCACCTTGCCAACCCCGTGTGGTCTGACGACGAGCACTTCGACGTGACCTATCACGTGCGCCGTTCGGCTTTGCCGAACCCTGGCGACGACGCCCAGCTCCAGGAGTTCGTCGCGCGCATCCAGTCCCGTCCCCTGGACCGCCGGCACCCGCTGTGGGAGGTCTATCTGATCGAGGGGCTTGCCGAGGGGCGCTTCGCGATCGTCACCAAGTCCCATCAGGCCCTGGTGGATGGCATCAACGTCGTCGATATCGCCCACGTGATCATCGACGGCGTGCCCGACCGCGGGGGGCCGACCACCGACCCGTGGCGTCCGGCCCGTGGGCTCAGCGATATCGAGCTCATCACGTCGGCCCTCGTGGACGCGGTTCGCCGATCCAGCCGGGTCGCCGACAACGTGCGTGGCGGCGTCGAGGACGTCAAAGCCATTGGCGGGCGGGTGTTCTCGGCTGTTGGCGATGTCGTCTCGACGGTCGTACGAACGGCGGCCCGCCCCGCGCCGGTCAGCCCGCTGAACGCCGAGATCGGCGCGGCCCGGCGCTACGTCATGGTCGGCACCGACCTGGCGGACTTCCGCACGGTGCGCAGCCGGCTCGCCCGGGGCAACCACGCGGATGACGTGACGGTCAATGACGTTGTGCTGGCAACGATCGCGGGTGCTTTGCGAGCCTGGCTGCTGACTCGCGGTGAGCCGGTCAACAGCGCGGCGACCGTGCGCGCCATGGTCCCGGTCAGCGTCTACGACACCAACGACACGAGTCGTCTGGGCAACCGGGTCACCGCCTGCTTCGTGGATCTGCCGGTCGGCGAGCCGGGTGCGGCGATGCGGCTGCACCAGATCGCGTTCGCGATGCGCCAGCAGATGGAGGGCGGCCAGGCCGTGGGCGCCGAGTCCCTCGCAGGGCTGGCCGGATTCGCGCCACCCACGTTGCATGCCCTGGGGGCCCGGCTCGGCAGTGCGATGTCCCGGCGGTTGTTCAACCTGGTCATCACCAACGTTCCTGGTCCACAGCAGGCGCTGTATGTCGGCGACGCCCTCATGCTCGCCACCTACCCGGTGATGCCACTGGCCCTCGGGCAGGCTGTCTCGATCGGTCTGACCTCCTATGACGGTGGCGTCTACTTCGGGCTCAACGGTGACCGTGGCGCCATGCCCGACCTGGAGCTCCTGGGACTGTGCCTGGTCGACTCGCTGGCCGAGCTGGTCGAGGTGACCAGAGCGAGCAGACGTGCGAGCAGGCGCGCGAGCAGATGACCACGGCACCCCGGAGGGGGTTGGTACTCGGCGGTGGCGGCGTTCTGGGCGCGGCCTGGCTGGTCGGTGCCCTCCAGGCTCTCCAGGACGAGACCGGGGTCGACCTGCGCGAGTTCGACGCCATGGTTGGCACGTCCGCAGGCTCGATCCTGGTCGCCCTGCTGGGCGCCGGGGTCAGTGTGGCCGACCTGGTCAGCTACCAGCGTGGGATGACGCCCGAGTCAGGACCTCTCGCGGGGTTCCATTTCGACTACGAGAATGCCACGGGCGGCGACCGGCCGATGCGCCCGCGTGCCGGGCTGGGCTCGCGAGAGCTGTTGATCCGTAACGCTCTTCAGCTGCGGCAGCTGCCGCCAACCGCGGTCCTCGCCGCCTTGCTGCCCGTGGGCCGGGGCGAGCTCGGCATGGTCGGGGCCTTGGTCTCGCACGTGGTCCCGCAGGGCTGGGTCGCCAGGGACTCGGTGACCGTCGTGGCTCTCGACTACGACACCGGTGAGCGTGCGCCCTTCGGGAGGCCGGGCGCTCCGCCGGCATCTCTGTCCGACGCCGTGATGGCGTCGTGCGCCATCCCGGGCTGGTACCAGCCCGTGGTGATCGGGGACCACCGGTTTATCGACGGGGGTGCGTGGTCCTCCACCAACCTCGACCTCCTTGCCGATGAAGGACTGGACGAGGTCTTTGTCCTCGCCCCCCAGGTCAGCTTCGACGCGGACTCGCCCACCCAGTGGGTGACCCGCCTGGAGCGGCAGTGGCGCAACCGGGTGACCCGGCTGGTCGTTCGGGAGGTGGAGACCGTCCACCGCCAAGGCACGGAGGTCACGGTCCTTGGACCGGGCCCTGAGGATCTGGAGACCATGGGCGGCAACCTCATGGACGTGTCCCGCCGGCTGTCGGTCATCGAGACCTCACTGCGGACCTCCGCCCTAGCCCTGCGTCACCCCGCTCCTCTACCTGATGGCGATGACTTCATGGATGTCGGATGACCTCGACCCGGATCTACATACCCCTCAACGCTTCCGGGCTGCGCAGCCTTGACGGCGATCGCGCTCTGGGGAGTGCGCCGTTCCTCGCCCAGGCCGTCACCGAGGCCCTGCAGGCTTCGGCGCCGAGCGGGGTTCAGGACGAGTGGGAGTACATCGCGCTGTACGAGGCGGCCCGGAGCTCGGCCGAGCTGCTCACCTCCGCGGAGAGCCGGCGGATCGTGGCTGCCGCCGACGTGGACGAGGAGGTCGTGGGCCCTGCTCCGGCCGGCTCCATCGACGACTCGGCGGTCTCCATCACCGAACCCGTCGCCCTCAACCGGATTGCCTCCTTCCACGTGGACGGCGACAACGCCGACGAGGACGACGACCTGCTGTGGTACGACGTCACCGAGCTCCCCCTCATACTCACAAACCTAGGGATTGTGCAGCCGGATGAACCGCAAACCTAGGGATTGTGCGCCACTCACGACCGCAAACCTAGGGATTGTGCGCGACCCACGACCGCAAACCTAGGGATTGTGCGCGGCTCGCGACCGCATACCTCCGGATCGCCGGGTGGGGGTGCTCTGCTCACGCGTGACACGATGGGCGGCGACCTCAACGCCACCTGACCCTAGGAGATGTTCGAAGCAATGGACGCCGTAACCCGGGTTCCCGCACCCATCAACGAGCCAGTTCTCGACTACGCGCCGGGCAGTCCCGAGCGCGCTGAGCTGGAGGTGGCACTGGCCGAGCTCGGCAGCAGGCCGATGGAGCTGCCGCACACGATCGGCGGCAAACGGGTCACCGGTACCGGCAAGAAGATAGACGTGCGCCAGCCCCACGCCCACAAGCGGGTCCTCGGGACGATGCGCGAGGCGTCGGTGGCCGAGGCTGAGGCTGCGGTCGCGGCGGCCACCGCGGCGGCACCCGCCTGGCGTGCCCTGTCCTTCGACGACCGTGCGGCCGTCCTGCTCAAGGCAGCCGACCTGCTCGCCGGGCCGTGGCGGGCAAGGATCGTCGCCGCAACGATGCTGGGCCAGTCAAAGACGTGCTACCAGGCCGAGATCGACGCGGCCTGCGAGCTGATCGACTTCTGGCGCTTCAACGTCCACTTCGCGCGTCAGATAATGGCCGACCAGCCGGTGGCCAACTCCAAGGCGATCTGGAACCGGATCGACTACCGCCCGCTCGAGGGCTTCGTCTATGCGGTCACGCCGTTCAACTTCACCGCCATCGCCGGCAACCTGCCGACCGCCCCTGCGCTCATGGGCAACACCGTGGTCTGGAAGCCGTCGTCGAGCCAGCAGCTCGCCGCCCAGCTGACCATGGAGCTGCTCGAAGAGGCCGGTATGCCGCCCGGCGTCATCAACATGGTCACCGGCCACGGCACCAACGTCTCCGCAGTGGTGCTGGCCTCCCCGGACCTGGCCGGCATCCACTTCACCGGCTCGACCCCGATCTTCCAGTCCCTCTGGCAGCAGGTCGGCGCCAACCTGAAGAACTACAAGACGTACCCCCGGCTGGTCGGCGAGACCGGTGGCAAGGACTTCATCCTGGCTCACCCGTCCGCGGACCCGGATGTGTTGCGAACAGCCATGATTCGCGGCGCCTTCGAGTACCAGGGGCAGAAGTGCTCAGCGGCCTCGCGCGCCTATGTCCCGCGCAGCCTGTGGAAGATCATCAAGCCCGAGCTCGTCCGGATCACCAACGGCCTCGGCCAGGGCGACGTCACCGACCTGTCCAACTTCATGGGCGCCGTCATCAGCGAGCGTGCGTTCACCAAGCACCGCGACGTGATCGACAAGGCCCACGCCACCAAGGGCATCAAGGTCATTGCCGGTGGCACCTATGACGACTCTGTCGGCTACTTCATCCGCCCGACCATCCTGGAGATCGACGACCCGTCCGACGAGGCGTTCAGCACCGAGTACTTCGGTCCGATCCTGGCCGTTCACGTCTACGCCGACAGCAAGTACGACAAGGTGCTCGACCAGATGGAGTCGGTGGCGCCCTTCGCGCTGACCGGGTCGATCATGGCCCAGGACCGCGCCGTCATCGCCGAGGCCCAGGAGCGGCTGCGGTTCGCGGCCGGCAACTTCTACATCAACGACAAGCCCACCGGTGCCGTCGTCGGCCAGCAGCCCTTTGGTGGTGGCCGCGCTTCGGGCACCAACGACA
>JANOHS010000576.1:0-5625 GCA_031406655.1 Micrococcales bacterium | reverse complement strand
CCTTCCCCGTCGAGGTGCGACGCGGTGAGCTCCCCTCCGAAGAGATGTACATGTCGGGCCGCCCGCTGCTGGCCCTCTCGCTGTCCCTGGCCCTCAAACTCTCCCGGGAGTTCGACGGCGGCCTGCCGATCTCCTTCTCCGGCGGGGCCGACGCCTTCAACGTCAAGGAGATCCTGTCCACCGGAATCCAGCCGGTCACCGTCGCGACGACCATCCTCAAGCCGGGCGGGGTGACCCGGTTCGGTCAGCTGTCGAGCCTCGCTGCAGAGGTCATGACCGACTACCACGGCATCGACGTCGACCGGCTCGCGGCGCTGGTCGACAACGTTCTCTCCGACGAGCGGTACCACAAGCGGTATCGCGAGAAGATCCGCTCGCGCAAGACGGACTCGCCCCTCCCCCTCACGGACTGTTACAAGGCCCCGTGCGAGGACGGCGGCTGCCCGATCCAGCAGCGCATCCCCGAGTACCTCAAGCTCACCGCGGCCGGCGAGCTCAGCAGGGCGTTCGACGTGATCGCCTTCGACAACACGGCTCCGACGGTTCTCGGCGTGCTGTGCTCGGAGCCGTGCCGCGATCACTGCACGCGCCTGGACATCGACCAGGCCATCGACATGCGCGCGGTGAAGCTCGCCGCTGCCGACGGCGCCCAGGATGCGTTCATCGAGGCAATGCAGCCGCCGGCGCTGCTCACCGACCGCAAGGCGGCCATCATCGGTGCCGGTCCGGCCGGCATAGCCGCGGCGATGTTCCTGCGCCGCAACGGTATTGATGTCGACGTGTTCGAGAAGCTCGACGGACCGTACGGGATCGTGAGGTACATCATCCCGGGCTTCCGGATCACTCCTGAGCAGATCGAGCGCGACTACCAGCTCGCCGTCCACCTCGGGGTGCGGTTCCACTTCAGCTGCGATCCCGACTACTCCGTCGAGGAGCTGAAGAAGACCTTCGCCCACGTCATCATCGCGACCGGCTCATGGGGCAGGAGCCCGAGCCCGGTCCGTGAGGACGATGACAGGACCGGCCACATCGGCAACATTGTTGACGCCCTCGAGTTCCTGTGGCAGGCCAACAACGAGGGTGGGGCCACGGTCGGCAAGCGGGTTGCCGTCATCGGCGGCGGCGACGTCGCCATGGACTGCGTCCGCACCGCGAAGCGAACCGAGGGGGTCGAGGAGGCGGTCCTCGTCTACCGGCGCACCGAGCCCTACATGCCGGCGACGCAGCACGAGGTCAACCTCGTCCGCGCGGAGGGGCTCACCATGCACGAGCTGCTCGCCCCCATCTCGTATGACGGCACCACCTTGCGCTGTGAGGCGATGATGCTCAGCGACGAGGACGCCAGCGGCCGGCGCTCGGTGGTCGGGCTCGGCACCATCGTGGACCTGCCCTTCGACACGGTGATCGGCGCGACGGGCGCAACGGTCGAGACTGGTCCGTACGCGCGGAATGGCTTGGCGCAGAACGCTTTTGGACTGGCCGAGGTCGACGCCAGCTTCCAGGCCTCGATCGATGACGTCTATGTCATCGGCGACGGGCGTCTCGGCCCCAGCACCATCGTGCACGCCGTCGCGGACGCGAAGAGCGCCGTCCGGGCGATCCTGGCCAAGGAGCATCTGCCCGTCGACTACGACACCAGGCCGCCAAAGGTCGAGCGGGACCAGCATGAGGTGCACGGGCGACGTGGGCTGCTGATCGCGGCGATCAACGGAAAGGCCGAAGGAGACCGCTGCCTGACCTGCGACGTCATCTGCGAGGTCTGCACCGAGGTGTGCCCCAACCGGGCCAATGTGGCGATCACCGTGCCCGGGTTCGCCGACCCGCGCCAGATCATCCACATCGACGGCCTGTGCAACGAGTGCGGCAACTGTGGCACCTTCTGCCCGCACGCGGGCCTGCCATACAAGGACAAGATCACGATCTTCTGGACCCGTGAGGACTTCGACGACTCCACGAACATCGGGTTCCTCCCGCTCACCAGCGGCGCCTACCTCACCCGTATGCCGGACGGCTCGGTTCGCGAGCATCGCGCCGGTCAGGAGGAGCTCCCCGATGGGATGAGCCGGGTGTTGGCCGCCATCGAGCAGGACTACGCGTTCATGCTCGCCGCACCTGTGGGAGCCCAGCCATGATCATCGGCAACGGACCGGTCATCACCAACGACCCGGCGAACCCCTTCGTCGCCGACGGGGCCGTCGTCGTCCAGGGCGACAGCATCGTGGCCGTGGGTCCCGCGGCCGAGATCCGGGCCGCCCACCCGGGCCAGGAGATGGTGGACGTCGGTGGCCGGGTCATCATGGCGGGCCTGGTCAACGCCCACACCCACGCGTACAGCGCATACGCGCGCGGGATGGCGGTCCACCAGCCGACCCGTGACTTCACGCAGATCCTCGAGAACCTGTGGTGGCGGCTGGACCGGCTGCTCACCCTGGAGGACGTCGAGCTGAACGCCGGCACGACCTTCATCGAGTCCATCCGCAACGGTGTGACAACGGTATTCGACCACCACTCGAGCCCCAACGCCGTCTCAGGGTCTCTCCAGACCATGGCGGACGCCGCCGGAGACATCGGCATCCGCACCAGCCTGTGCTACGAGACCTCGGACCGTGATGGCGCCGGAGTCTTCGCCGCTGCCATCGAGGAGAACACCTCGTTCATGAAGAAGGTGAACGCCGGCGAGCAGGACATGGTCAAGGGCCTGTTCGGGCTGCACGCCTCCTTCACCCTGTCGGAGAAGAGCCTCGATACCGCCTGCGCGGCGAAGGAAGGCATCGCCGGTGGCTTCCACGTCCACGTCGCCGAAGGCGCGAACGACGAGCCGGACTCGCTGGCGAGACACGGCAAGCGCATCGTCCAGAGCTTCGACGACCACGGGATCCTGGGGCCGGAGACGATCGCGGCGCACTGCATCAACGCCGACCCTGACGAGCTCGAGCTCCTCAAGGCCACGGACACGACCGTTGTCCACAACCCGCACTCCAACATGGGCAACGCGGTCGGGGTCGCACCCGTCGTCGACATGCTTGCTCGCGGCCTGCGTGTCGGCCTGGGCACTGACGCCTACACCGCCGACATCCTTGCCTCCGCCCAGGTCGCCAAGATCCTGCAGAGCGACCACCTCGGCGACCCAACCGTGGGGTTCGGGCAGGCGCTGCAGCTGGCCTTCGTCAACAACCCGAAGATCTGCGCCCAGTACTTCCGCAAGGACCTCGGGGTTCTGAAGGCCGGGGCGTACGCCGACCTGATCGCCGTGGACTACCGCCCCTTCACGCCGCTGAGCGCCGAGTCTGCCGGCGGCCACATCCTGTTCGGGATGAGCGGCTCCCAGGTCAACGACACGATGGTGAACGGAGCGTGGGTGATGCGCGACCGTGTCATCCTCACGGTGGACGAGGCGGCCATCTTCGCGCGGTCGACGCAGCGAGCGCCTCGTCTCTGGGCGCAGATGTAGGGGAGGGCGGACTCATGTCGGTTCTTCTGAGCGGTGGGACGGTCACCACTGCGACGCAGTCACGGCTGGCCGCCGTGCGGTTCACTGACGGATGCATCGTCGAGATCGGTGACCTGACGCCCTTCCCGGGCGAGATGGTCGTTGACTGCACCGGGTGTCTCGTCCTTCCCGGCGGGATCGAGACACACTCCCACCTCGACCTTGAGGCGATGGGGACGGTCACGGCCGATGACTTCACCACCGGCACCCGGTCGGCGCTGGCTGGTGGAACCACGACGGTCCTGGACTTCGCGACCCAGTTCCACGGCGAAAGCCTCATGGACGGCGTGCGCAGGTGGCATGACAAGGCCGGGGGCAAGGCGGTCACCGACTACGGCTTCCACCTGGCGATGACGCAGTGGCGCCCGGAGTTCGCCGACGAGATGGCCGAGGTCGTCGCGGCCGGGATCACCTCGTTCAAGATGTATATGGCCTATCGGGACTCGATGATGGTCGACGACGACGAGATCTATGCCGCCCTCTCGGCAAGCTCTCGTGCGGGTGCCACCATCGGCTTCCACTGCGAGAATGGGCTGGTGATCGATGCACTCGTCCGCGAGGAGCTGGATCGCGGCCACACCGGCGCCTTCTACCACCAGCGCACCCGACCGCCGGCCCTGGAGCGGGAGGCGCTCGGCCGGTTGAGCATGATCGCCGAGCTGCTCGATGCCCAGCACTACATCGTCCACCTCAGCGCGGGGGAGACCATCGAGGAAGTACGCCGGGCGCGCGAGCGGGGCAGCAAGGTGGTCGCGGAGACCTGTCCCCAGTACCTCCTGCTCGACGACAGCCTCTACGGCACCGCCGCGAGCGACGACCTCGCGGTCAGGGCGTACGTCATGAGCCCGCCGCTGCGCGCGCCGGAGAATCTCGACGTGCTCTGGGCCGGGCTTGCTGACGGGGACATCCAGTTCGTCGGCACGGACCACTGCTCGTTCAACCTGCACGGACAGAAGGACCAGGCCACCGACTTCACCCGAATCCCCAACGGGGCGCCGGGGATCGAGCTCAGGCTCTCTCTCCTCTACACCTATGGAGTGGCGGCCAAGCGGATGTCGGCGGAGCGCTTCGTCGCTGTCACCGCCGAGAACGCGGCACGGTACTTCGGCCTCTATCCCCGCAAGGGGACGCTGCTGCCCGGCAGTGACGCCGACATCGTCGTCTACGACCCCCGACCACGCTGGACCGTCAGTCATGACCAGCTCCATGACAACGTGGACCACACGCCATATGAAGGCCTGCATATCCAGGGAAGGGTGCGCGACGTCTTCCTGCGCGGCGACCACGTCGTCCGCGACGGGGTGCTCGCGGACGATCTGGCTCCCGGAGAGTTCGTGGCCTGCGGCCCACCCGACAGCGACGTCAGATAGCAAGGGAGCAGCGCCTTCATGAAGATCCGTGTCAATGGCCAGGACTACTCGGTCACCGGCGAGAAGCCGCTGCTCTCGTTCCTGCGCGACGAGATCGGGATGCTGTCGGTCAAGGAGGGCTGCGACGACGCGACGTGCGGGACGTGCGTCGTCATCGCGGGCGGCAAGCTGGTGAAGTCCTGCTCGCGCAAGACGTCCACCTTCGAGAACCAGGAGATCATCACCACCGAGGGGCTCAGCGAGCGCGAGAAGGACGTGTACGTCGAGGCGTTCGGCGCCACGGGAGCCGTGCAGTGCGGTTTCTGCATCCCGGGCACGGTCATGGCGGGCAAGGCCCTCCTGGACAAGAACCCCGACCCCACCCGTGACGACGTCTCCAAGGGAATCCGCCTGGACGTCTGTCGCTGCACCGGATACAAAAAGATCGAGGACGCGATCTTGTCGGCCGGACAGATGCTCCGGGACGACCAGGAGATCACCGGCTCGAACGCGCGCATCCGGATGACCGACCGGGCGCACCGGCCGGACGCGGCCGAAAAGACCCTGGGCACAGGGCTCTTCGCTGATGACATCCGTCTTGAGGGGATGATCCACGCCAAGGCGCTGCGCTCGAAGTACCCCCGTGCCCTCATCAACGCGATCGACACGAGCAAGGCCAAGGCCCACCCGGACTGCGTCGCCGTCCTCACGGCGCAGGATGTCCCGGAGAACAAGATCGGCCACATCGTCGACGACTGGGACGTGATGATCCGCGTCGGTGACACC
>JANOHS010000561.1:0-7643 GCA_031406655.1 Micrococcales bacterium | reverse complement strand
GGCCTCCACCGTCAGCGAGCAGCCCTGCAGCACGTGGCTGTCCCCGTAGTAGGAGTGCAGGTTGGCCACTTCTAGACGGCTAGGCATCAGAAGCACTCCCGAGGTAGACACGCTGGACCTCTTCGTTCGCCCGGATCTCTTTCGGGGTACCGACCGCTATTACTGCTCCCCGGTTGAGAACGGTCAGCCTGTCGGCCAGTTTGAGGACCAGCTCCATGTCGTGTTCTATGAGGATGAGGGTGCTGTCCTTCGGGAGTTCACGGATCAGGGTTGCGAGCGTCTGACGCTCGGAAGGTGAAAGCCCGGCAGCCGGCTCGTCCAGCATGATCAGCCGCGGTCGCATTGCAAGTACCATGCCGATCTCGAGCTGACGTTGCATGCCGTGGGACAGCTCGGAAACTTTCTCGTCCAACGCCTCCACGAGCAAGACGCGCTCGCTGGTAGCCTCCACGAGGCCCATTGAGCGTTTGTTGTGATCCCAGCGGGACAGGAACTTGAAGGGCGCGGATCGGTCGTCGGCAGCAGCCAGCATGAGGTTCTGCCGGACCGAAAGCCCTCCGAAGAGCTGTGATATCTGGTAGGTGCGACCGAGGCCCATCTGCGCGCGGTGCCTCACAGAGGTATGAGTAATGTCCTTGCCGAGCAGGTGGATCCGCCCAGAATTGGGTTGGAGCTCGCCAGCAATCACGTTGAACAGCGTGGTCTTGCCAGCGCCGTTCGGCCCAATCAGTGCGTGGCGCTCGCCATGCCTCACCGTCAGGTTGGCAGATGAGACGACCTGGACGCCGCCGAAACTCTTGCACGCGCTCTCGACCAAAAGCGCGATCTCACCATTGCCTGCTGCCATCTCTTTGCCTCCGTTCGATCGCCACTAGGTGCCCCGGGCCGAGCCGGTCCGGTCCGGCTCGGCCCAAAGACTTCAATTACCGAATGGCTCGAACTTGTACTCGCTGGTGCCCTTGAGCATCGCGGGCGACATGCTCGCGCAGGTGTCCGCGGGGAACTTGTTGCTGTCCGCCTTCTGCGCCATGTAGGTAGTCGGGTCATATGGTCCGAATTGGGAGACCTCCTTCACGGTCCAGACACCCTTGTTGAAGAGCTTGCCGCTGTCATCCTTAGCGACTTCGCGGATGTAGACGTTCTGAATAGCCGCGTGGAACTGCGGGTCCAGCTTGATCGACCCACGCGGGTCGTTCGTCATGTCCGTCGCGATCATCGCGTCGATGAGGGCCTTGTGGTTTGCCACGTCCCCCTTGTTCGAGTCGATGCTTCGCAAGATGAGATTCATGGACGAGTAGGCGAATTCGGACGCAGCAGACGGGGCGTGGTCATACTTCTTCTGAAAGGCGTCCCGGAACTTGGTCCACTGCGGCGTCGCAAGGTCGTCAGTCGTGTGGTGCGGTGAGAGTGAGCCTTCGATGTTCGCCGGCATCGACTCAAGATCCGGCTTCTCGAAGGTGTTTGACTGCCCGAGGAGGGGGATCTTCTTGGTCATGCCAAGCTCGCTGTATTGCTTGATAAAGTTCACGGCGTCGCCACCTGCGCCGTTATAGAGGACTGCGTCGTAGCCCTGGTCGAGCGGGATTGATGCGATGAGCGAGGAGAAGTCCGACGTGGTGCCGGGCGGGAACCACACGCTCTTCACCACAGTGCCACCACCGCGACAGAATCCACGCTTGAAGCCGCCCCCTTGGTTCCAGGGGTAGGAGTAGTCCTCGCCGATCTGGTAAATCTTCTTGTAGCCCTTGACCTTGGACAACCAGTTGCCGAACACGTCCATCGACTGCGCGCCAGTCCACGTGGGACGGACGATGTTCGGCGAGAAGGACCTCATGGTCATGTCCTCAGAAGCCGAGTACATGACTACGACGGGAATCTCCTTATCCTTCATGTAGTCGCCCACGGCGAGACCCTCGTCACCGGAGACCATACCGGTGAGGATGTCGACCTTGTCCCGCTCGACGAGCTTCTTGGCCTTGGTCACGGCCTGTTCGTTGTCGAGCTGGTCGTCCTCATAGATGACCTCGACCTTCTTTCCGCCAGCGGTGTAGTTCGCTTCGTCAAGGGCCAGTTGGGCACCCTCCTTCTGCATTTTCCCGAATGAGGAGAAAACGCCGGTGAAGGCGCTGATGAAGCCAATCTTCACGGTTTCGGTGGAGGCATTCGAGCCGGTCGTGGGTGAGGTGCCGCCCTGGCCACAGGCCGCGAGGCCTAAGGATGTGGCGGCGGCTATTGAGATGAGTTGAACTGCCTTGATTCGCATCTGTGCTCTCCGTTGTCTGACAGTTGATGACCTTTCGGCCATTGACTTGTGTCGACAGTGCCGGCATCCAGTCGGCCCGTCCGCACGTTCGCTAGCCCTCAGCGCTCACGCCCACTTCCTTCCGTCGCCGGTACCACCGCGTCCGTGGCCGGCCCTACGGCTTCTGTGGCTGGGACTCCCGCATCCCTGGCGAGGACTTGCGCACGAGGACGTTTGGACCTGAATCGCTCCAGCCCCCCGAGTATTCCGTTAGGGGCGAACAGGATTACGAGCAGGAAGATGACGCCGATGACGAGGTTGTAGCGTTCCGAGTATTGGCTGATCAGCACGTCCAGCCCCACGGCGACGATGGTCCCTACCACCGGTCCCCAGAAGTAGGCGGCGCCGCCGAGGATGACCATGAGCAGAACCCAGATAGTCCGGCTGAGCTGCAATGACGTCGGTGTGATGATGCCGGTGCTGTATGCGGCGAGAATGCCGCCCGCTCCCGCATACAGGGCGGCGAGAACGAAGCTGATAACCCGTATCCAATAGACCGGGTAGCCCAGCGCTGCCATCCGCCTCGGGCTCTCCCGGACCCCGTTGAGGGCCAGGCCGAAGCGTGAGCGAGTGATCCGGTGGAGCAGGAGCAATGCCAGCGCAAAAAGGACGAGAGCTGCCCAGTAGAAGTTCTCCGGCGACTTGAAGTCGACTCCCAGAACTGTGGGTGGACGTATGCCCCGAATGCCCGCCCAGCCATGCAGAAGGGACGTGTTCTGTTGCGCGAAGGCCCAGCAGATCTGGCCGAAGGCCAAAGTGATCATAAGGAATACAAGACCGTGGGTGCGCATGGCGACGAGCCCGAAGGCGAAAGAGGCCACCGCTACCGCAGCGAAGGCCAGGAGAATGGCTAGGACGAAGGGCATTTCCCGCTCAAACGCGAACAGCCCGATGGTGTAACCGGCCACCCCGGAGAAGGCCACCTGCCCCAGGCTCACCATGCCGCCCTGTCCGATGAGGAATCCGGTGCTCACGGCGAGCAGGCCGAAGTAGAAGACACGGATGAGTGTGGTGACCGAGTATGCGTCTGCGTAGAAGGGGAATGTCACGAGGAGCACCAGCCCCCCTGTCCAAAGCGCTCGGGAGATTCGAGGGTCGGCTGTCCAGCTCATGCCATCCTCCTGCCCATCAGCCCTTGCGGTCGCAAGGCGAGGACCAGAGCCATCGGGATGAAGATGAGAAAGTACGCGTACTGGGGCGCGTACGCGAGGCCGAAGGAGATGATCTGGCCAAGCAGGATGGAGCTCAGGAAGGCGCCCGAGAGGCTCCCCATCCCACCGACGATGACGACCACCAGGGAGTAGGTGAGAATCGTCGTGTCTCCACCCGGGCTGAGCTGGAGGTAGCTGCCACCTAGCACGCCGGCTACACCACCGAGGAACCCGGAGAGGACGAAGACGCTGGTATAGATCGTGCGGATGTTCACGCCCAGCGCGCTCACAGTTTCGCGGTCGTCAACACCCGCTCGGACAGCCGCGCCGAGCTTGGTCTTGTACAGGATCGCCCAAAGTCCGGCTGCGATGAAGATCGCGACGGCCATCAGCAGGAACCGGAAACCCGGATAGGTGATGCCAAAGATAGGGATCGAAGGATTGAGCGCTTCGGGCACATTGAGTGTGAGGGGGGAGCGTTCCCAGAAGACGAGGCAAAGATCCGCGATGATCATCGACAGTGCGACGGTGAGCAAGGTCTCTGGGAGATCGCTCCCTCTGACCCTGGACAGCATGAGCCGCTCGAAGAAGAGACCTAGGAGTGCAATGGACAAGCCGCCAGCGAGGAGAGCCAGCGGCCAGCTCCCGCTCGACTTGAGGGTTGAATACCCTATGTACCCACCCAGCATGTAGAAGGTTCCGTGGGCGAGATTGACAATTCGCATGAGACCGAATGCGAGGGTGAGTCCGCTGCCCAGCACGAAGAGGATGGCGGCCTGCGTCAGGCCGTTAAGTACCAGCAGAACCACGGAACTGCTCATAGACCGCTCCACCGTCATCAGGGCCACGCTGCCCGCAGCGCATGTCGCTGTGTTTCACAGCAACTTAGGCGCCCCGCAAGAACGCACGGCGGTCCACTTTGCCTATATTGGTCCAGAGACGTCTTAGGTTCAGACCCGGCTGGTGTCGAGTTCTGGTAACTCCTGGAGGCTCCGAGAGATGGGAGCGCTGCGTTTGCCAGGGGACAGACTTGAGGTCAACTGTCGCCCCGAGAGGAGTCTGATGCCCGCACTACGACCCGAGAAGGTTTGCTGGCGAGCCGTCGAGTCTGCCCGAACGCGTGAGAAGCATGTCAGGGGTGTACCTCCCATAGACCTGATCCTCCCGGCACAGTTGAATCGAGGTGTTCCCGATCAGCACCCCTCACGTCAATGTCTCTGAGCTGACACGCCTTCTTGGCTCATGGGTCTGCGTTGACAAGCCACTTTCGGGCGCATTGGCCGACGCTTTGGTCGAGCTCCTAGACTCCGGGCTTCTGCCTCCAGGCAGCCGGCTTCCAGCCCAAAGGGGTGTGGCCAAGGCTCTCGGCACAGCCCGGGGGACCGTCGTGGCGGCATATGAGATTCTCGAAACACGTGGCTTCGTGAGTGCCCGTCGTGGCTCTGGAACCTGGGTTCGCGCCCGTTCGGCACATCCGAAGAGCCATGCCAGCGGAAGGCTGTTCTCGTTCACCAGCGCAGCAGCCCAGATAGTCGACCTCTCGAGTGGGGCACTTCCGGCGTCTTCGGTGGTCAACAAGTCCATCTCAGCCCTGACCGAGGCCGATCTTGAGCCCTACCTCCATACTGACGGCTATTTTCCGGCAGGCCTGCCTGTGCTGCGACGACAAATCGCGGCCACCTTGAGCCTCGAGGGGGTGGAAACGCTTCCTGACCACATTCTCGTCACCACCGGGGCTCAGCAAGCGACCTGGCTCGCCGCGTCCGCGTACTCAGGGCCCGGCGATGTCGTGCTCGTGGAGGAGCCGGGGTATCGCGGCAGCCTTGAGGCTTTTGCCGCGACCGGCGCGATTGTCCAGGGGATTCGGATGGACGCGGGTGGCATCGACGTGGAGCACGTTCGTCGAGCGGCCTTTCGAGGGGCTAGCCTCCTCTACTGCCAGACTGGCATCCACAACCCCACGGGACGTTCGATGGATCGCACGGCGCGCAGGCAGCTGGCTGATGTCATCAACCACCATGGCCTCCTGACTGTTGAGGACACGTGCTCGCGTGATTTGGTCTTGACGGGCGCCTCTCCCTCTCCAATCCTCGCCGGCTTGGTCAATCCTGACCTCCTCATCACGATCGGCACGGCTTCAAAGCTTTTCTGGGGGGGGCTGCGGGTGGGCTGGATCATTGCATCCAAGCCCAATATCTTGCGGCTACTCCAGCGAAAGCGAACGCTCGACTTGGCCACGTCCCCTTTAGACCAGATCCTGACCAGCCATCTACTAGGGAGCGTCGAGGAAGCCCGAGAAGAACGGCGAATATCCCTGGCGCGGTCGCTTGAGCAGACCGAGACCGTGGTTCACGACGTCTTCCCAGACTGGTCATGGGAGCGCCCCGACGGTGGAGCGGGGATCTGGGTTGAGACCGGTATGGACTCGGTCAACCTTGCGGAAACGGGAAAGC
The DNA here is from genome assembly GCA_031406655.1 of Micrococcales bacterium. GTDB lineage: Bacteria > Actinomycetota > Actinomycetes > Actinomycetales > Dermatophilaceae > UBA4719. The sequence continues at coordinate 1,737 of JANOHS010000561.1, read as the reverse complement.
GGATCGGGGTTCTGCTGGCGGCAGGCACGACCTTCTCCAGCTATGACGGGCTTCGCACCCACCTGCGTCTGCCGATCTGGCACGAGTCAGACCTCCTGGGCGATGGGCTAGTCGCGCTTAAGGCAGCGCTCAGCCTGCGGGTGTCACGCGACGTCAGTCGACATGGGCTGTAAGGGCATCCGGCCCGTCTGTTGCAGAGGTGCGTACCGTCACGACCTGCGCGGCCATGCGCTCACCGGCAACGCCCGCCAGCCCGGGCGGTCGTGCACGCCGTCGTCGTCCTTGGCGACGAAGGCGCCGGCGCCGTATCCGTGGGCACGGTCGGGGGGGCGATGCGGTCACAGTCATTCGGCTGGGCGAGTCCGCCGACCCGGCACCAAACCCAGCCAACGCGATCACCATTCCCACGGCGACGATAAACTGCGCACCTTCTTTCCCGCGCAGCAGACGGGCCCCCGCCCGGACCGCGAACACATATCCACCCAACTGCGCACGCAATGATTGTGATCATTGATCAGTCGTGCCCCCACTGTGTAGATCGGCAAGACGACCCAACGTGGGTGTACCGGCACGTGCCGGATGACGCGATTGGTTGGCAATGGCATCACCCAGCGCGGTTTAACCGGACGAACCTACCTCGGTTCCCGAAATGTAGAAATGGGTGTGTGCCCTCCCCGCGAATCGAGAGCAAGGCCACCGCCGACGAACGTATCGCAAGGGAAGCTGCGATCCCCGTCCAAATTCACGCATAAGACTTGCCGCGCCAACGGTGGCCCGACGGCGTGCGGCGCTCTTCAGTGCCCTCCAGTACGCCGCGGAACTTGAGCTGCTGCCCAACAATCCGCTCAGGCAACTGAAGATTCGCCGCCCGATCGTCGCCGAGGCGGTCGACCGTCGGGTGGTCGTCAACCACGCTCAGGCCAGGGCTCTTCTGACCGCTGTGAGGAATACGCACCCCGCACTGGAGGCCTTCTTCGCGTGTCTGTACTACGCCGCTCTACGTCCCGCTGAGGCGCGACATCTTCGAGTCAGGGATTGTCTACTTCCTGAGTCCGGATGGGGTGAGCTGGTTCTGCTGGGATCTACCCCCGATGCTGGCGGTGCCTGGACTGACTCCGGTCAGGCAAACGAGGACCGGCAACTGAAGCACCGCGGTGTGCGCGACACGCGACCGGTGCCAGCGACACCGGAACTCGTCGCGATCCTCCGCCAGCACATCGAGACGTTCCCCACGAGCCCTGACGGCCGCCTGTTCGTCGCCCGAGTCGGTCGCGCCGGCGTTCCGCTGCCACCTCCCTTCGCAAAGCCCCTGAGCATGGGTACTACCTATCGCGTCTGGGCTGCAGATTGGACAAGCCGGGATCTGCTTAGCCTCCAAGAGGTCAGATCGGTGCATCACAAGGCCATGACACCGGTTTGGGATGTGTCCCCGCACCCGCACGCCACACCCAAGGAGGGCCCGGGAAACTGGCGGGAGCACGAGATCGCCCCCTTCCCCGGCGGCATGACACCGCCTCCCTTCCCAGACGTTGCCCACTTGATGCTGGACTGGGTGAAGTCCGTCAACACCCTCCGCGACCCAGACGCGCTGACCCCGCTTCCGGAGCGACTGGCTCACGTGCACAACATGTTCGAGCGAATCCACCCGTTCCTCGACGGGAACGGGCGTCTCGGGCGGCTCCTGGTTGGCCTGCTCCTGGAGCACTGGCAGCTCCTCGGCCAGCCGCTCCTCTACCT
>JANOHS010000536.1:0-2800 GCA_031406655.1 Micrococcales bacterium | reverse complement strand
CCGCCGTTTGGCGGCGCCCCACCGACACGTCCCCGTGTCCTCAGGAAGTCATGTCACTGCGGATGATGTCAGCGCAGGACGCCGCAAGCGGTCGGGTCTGTCGCCTCGGCGGGGAGGCCACCGGGGAGCTCGCTGGCGCCTTCCTTGCTCAAGCTGTAAGCACCGCTCTGGTCGTAGTCAATTCCGTGGATCACCACGACGCCTTCGCCTTCGCGGATGGACTCGGCGATCTGCTTGGCCGTGCCAGCCCCGTCGGGGCCGGGGTAGCCGGTTCCCGCCACGGAGGTGATGTTGATGTTTTTGCGGCTGTAGGAGTACTTGCCATCCTTGGAGACCGGGAACCGGGTCACGTCCAGGAAGCTGGCGGGGGTGGTGTCACCGGTCGTGTTCAGCGACACGACAACTGGTCCGTATGCCGGAACGCCCTCGACGGTGTTGAGGCGGTTGTCACGGTTGCTGTCCTGCTTGAACGTAGGGCACTCGTTGAGCGCCTGGTTGCCGTAGTGGATGTGCTGCGCGTGCGGCGCGTCAGGTGTCAGCCCCTTGGCCTGCACCTTCATGCTCAGGATCTTTTGGCCCTTTACCACCGCGGTTGCGAGACCGGTCGCCCCAGAGTTGTTGAGCGAGTGCAGGTGGGCCTTGAGAGTCACCGTCTTGTCGCCCTTGTCGGCCTTCGCTGACTGAGGGCTATGGGCCAGGGCAGGACCCGTGCCCAAGGCGGCCGCGGCAAGCAACGCCACAGTCGAGGTACCGATGTAGGCAATGGAAGATCGCTTCATTTTTCTCTCCTAGAAGGGTCGTGACCGGCGAGGCGATCCCGCCGTCCCTTCTCGTTCGGAGCTCGTGGCGCATTGGATGGGTCGAGCGGCCGAACTTTTTTCACGCGTCGGAGAGCTCGCAGGGCACGACGATGACGTCCACGAGTGCGCCGCTGCGCCATACCGTGATCTCGAGCCGGCGTCCGATGGCGTCCTCGACCATCGTGCGCTCGAGGGCTGGGGTCGACGCGATCGGCTCACCAGCGACCGACACCGCGATGTCGCCGAGGCGCAGCCCCGAGCGTGCGGCTGGGCTCTGCGGCATCACCTGCGCGACGTGCGTGTGCCCGCTACTGGCGCGCGGCGGCTTCGCTCCCCCTGCTCCCCCGCTCTCCACTCCCCCCGATCTCCGCTCCCCCCGATCTCGGCGATCCCTCTTGTCGGCTGGGCACCCGTCCGGTAGGACTTGTCACTCGCAACAGACCATCCGTAGGGGGCTGGAGGTTGGCGTAAGCCTTGACAGGTACACCCCACCGAACACCTTGAGGAGCTACCGCTCAGAATCGCCGGGCACGTGCTGCATCGGCTCCCCGCACTGAACGTGGATCGGATTCTCGAAGCCCGTCACCAGGGTCATCCAGTCGCGCGGCTTCTCCACCAAGGCGAAGTGCTTCATGAGCATCTCCCCTCACCACGTCATTACTTAGCTCACACCGACCCAACCGGGGAGTAGTCAGACCGTCAACCAGGGTCCAACGGCGGACTCTGATAGCCAGGACCGCTCTGCCAAGGCCAGTTATGTTGCGCGGAGCAAGACCTCCCGTGCCCAAGATCAACGGCCTCACGTCGGTCGGGATCGTCGTCATCGTGGCCGCCCTGAGTGTTGAAGAAGTTCACGAGGAACGTCGCGCCGCCGATCAGGAACGCCGCGCCAAGAGCCACCACCCTGCGGAAACGCGAAACTTGGGAGCTGAGGCTCAGTCCAGGTAGTCGCGCAGGACCTGGGAGCGCGATGGGTGACGCAGTTTGCTCATCGTCTTGGACTCGATCTGGCGGATCCGCTCGCGGGTAACGCCGTAGACCTTTCCGATCTCGTCCAGCGTCTTGGGCTGACCGTCGGTCAGGCCGAACCTCATGGAGACGACGCCGGCTTCACGCTCGGAGAGGGTGTCCAGGACCGAGTGCAGCTGCTCCTGCAGCAACGTGAATGACACGGCGTCGGCGGGCACGACCGCCTCGGAGTCCTCGATCAGGTCACCGAACTCGCTGTCGCCGTCCTCGCCGAGAGGGGTGTGCAGCGAGATCGGCTCGCGGCCGTACTTCTGGACCTCGACGACCTTCTCGGGGGTCATGTCGAGCTCCTTGGCGAGCTCGTCGGGTGTGGGCTCGCGACCGAGGTCCTGAAGCATCTGGCGCTGGACGCGGGCGAGCTTGTTGATGACCTCGACCATGTGCACCGGAATCCGGATGGTCCGGGCCTGGTCGGCCATCGCGCGGGTGATGGCCTGGCGGATCCACCAGGTCGCGTAGGTCGAGAACTTGAAGCCTTTGGTGTAGTCAAACTTCTCCACTGCACGGATCAGCCCGAGGTTGCCCTCCTGGATCAGGTCCAGGAAGAGCATGCCGCGCCCTGTGTAGCGCTTGGCCAGGGAGACGACCAGCCGGAGGTTGGCCTCGAGGAGGTGGTTCTTGGCATTCTTGCCATCCTGCGAGATCCACCACAGCTCACGCTTGAGCTTCATGTCGACCTTGTCGCCGGAGTTGAGCTTCTCCTCGGCGAACAGACCCGCCTCGATGCGCTTGGCGAGCTCGACCTCTTTCTCGGCGTTGAGCAGCGCCACCTTGCCGATCTGCTTGAGGTAGTCCTTGACCGGGTCAGCCGTCGCGCCAGCGGTCACGACCTGCTGGGCGGGGGCGTCATCATCGTCATCGTCACGGATGACGAAGCCGGCGGACTCGTTCTCTTCCTCGGCGGGCTTGGCCTTCGCCTGGTCACCCTCCTCCTTGTGGTCGGCGTCGTCATCGATCCCGCTCCGGGAAGC
>JANOHS010000529.1:0-2524 GCA_031406655.1 Micrococcales bacterium | reverse complement strand
GCGGCGTCGCCGACGGATCGACTCAACCACATTCTCTAGTGGTACCATAACTGGTACATCTATGAAGGAGTCACCCATGGCGATCACTGCGACCGAGGCACGCAAGAACCTTTTCCCGCTGATCGAAAAGGTCAACGATGACCGAACGCCGATTGAGATCACCTCGCGGCGAGGAGACGCCGTGCTCCTGTCTCGGGCCGACTATGACGCACTGGAGGAGACCGCACAGCTGCTGCGAGTACCTGCGAACGCCAAGCGCCTGATCGAGAGCCTTCAACAGGCACAGACCGGCCAGCGTGAAGTGCACGACCTGAACCGGTGAGGCTGGTCTTCACTCCTCACGGGTGGGGCGACTACACGTATTGGCTCGGCGCAGACCGCGCGACTGTCAAACGCATCAACCGATTGATCGACGACGCCCTGCGGGACCCGACTTCGGGCATCGGCAAGCCAGAGCCACTTCGCCACATGCTCGCCGGAGCCTGGTCTCGACGCGTCAGCGAAGAACACCGACTCGTCTACCTCGTTGACGGAGACAACCTCGTGATCCTGCAGGCGCGCTTCCACTACAAGTGACTGCACGTACAAGTGACCGCACGATTAGCCACACAACGGCGTCTGCCTGTAGGGCGGGCCTACCTGTAGTACGTGTCCTCCAGGGGCAAGCTGTATCGCCGCTTCCCGTCGCGGTGGTAGTACGCCTGGGCACACGCCGGAGCGGTCGGGATCAAGCAGATCTCGCCAATTCCCTTGGCGCCGTAGGCGTAGGGGACGAGCCCGGGTGACCTGACGAACCGGACCTCGATCTCCGGGGTCTTGTTCGACCGGAACAGCCCGAGCTGGCCGAAGCGGGTCTTCGGGTAGCCGCCCTCGACGATGAGCTCCTCCGTCAGCGCGTAGCCGAGGCCCATCACCACACCGCCCTCGATCTGGCTCTCGGCGGCCTGCGGATTGACGACGGTGCCCACGTCGTAGGCCGTGATGACCTTGTCGACCTCGCCCCTGTCGTCCAGGACCACGAGCTGCGCACCGTAGCTGTAGGCCACGTGGCTGACCGGGTTCGGCTTGTTGCTGCTCATCGGGTCGGTCGCAGGCGAGAACTCGCCGAAGAACTCCCTGCCCTCCAGCCGGTCAAGGCTGTCGACCTCGGCTAGCTCGTCGCGCAGCTGCTCGGCGGCAAGCCGGACCGCCTCCCCGGTGAACAGCGTCTGCCGGGAGCCGGTCGAGGTCCCGGAGTCAGGAGTGCGCGCGGTATCGGGCAGCTCGAAGACGATCCGGTCAGGGGGGATGTCGACGGTCTCGCTGAGCATGTGCACGGCGACGGTGCCGACACCCTGCCCCATGCAGGACGCAGAGGTGCGGATGTGGACCTTCCCGTCCTCGACGGAGAGCATGCATCGTCCGGTGTCGACGAGGCCGACACCGAGGCCCGTGTTCTTGATCCCGACGGCAAGGCCGGCCCCGGGGTACCTGTAGAAGTCACCCTTCAGCGACTCGAGGCACTGCGCGATGCCCACCGCGTCGTCGACGATCTGCCCGTTCGGCAGCTCATCGCCGGGGCGGACCACGTTGAGGTAGCGGAACTCCCACGGGTCGAGGCCGCACATCTCGGCGAGCTCGTTGACGCACCCCTCCATGGCGAACGTGCTCTGGGGGACGCCGAACCCGCGGAACGCGCCGGAGACAGGGTTGTTCGTGTACATCGCCAGACCCAGGATGTCGACGTTCTGGAAGTTGTACGGTCCCCCGGCGTGCGTGCACGCGCGCTGGAGGACCGGCCCGCCCAGGGATGCGTATGCCCCGGTGTCCGAGATGAGGACGGCGCGAAGTGCGGTAAGGCGCCCGTCCACGTCGCAGCCGACGGTGAACTCCATGTCCATCGGGTGCCGTTTGACGTGGTAGTCGATGCTCTCCTGACGGGAGAACTTCACCTTCACGGGCGCCTTGGTGTGCCAGGCCATCAGTGCCGCGTGGTGCTGTACCGACATGTCCTCCTTGCCACCGAATGCGCCGCCGACCAGCGTTGCGGTGGAGCGCACCTTCTCGGGTGACAGCCCGAGCATCCTTGAGATCTCGCGCTGCTCGTCGTAGACCGACTGGGAGCTGGTGTAGAGCCTCAGCCCGTCCTCGACCGGCTCGGCGACCGCGCACTCGGGCTCGAGGAACGCGTGTTCCTGCCACGGGACCGTGAACTTGCGGGTGACCACGTGGGCCGACCTGGCCAGCGCGCCATGGACATCACCGCGGCGCAGGTGCTCCGACGCGCAGACATTCCCCCGCTCGTGGATCATCGGCGCGTCCCCTCGCAGGGCGTCCTGGGGTGTTGTCACGGGCTCGAGCTCGGTGTAGTCCACCTCGATCAGGGCCAAGATCTCGTCGAGCATGTCCGCGTCCTCCGTTGCCACCAGCGCGAGGGCGTCACCGACATACCGCGTGGTGTCACCGACGCGGATCATCACGTCCCAGTCGTCGACGATGTGGCCGATCTTGTTCTCCGGGACATCCTGCGCCGTGAGGACGGCGA
>JANOHS010000490.1:0-7744 GCA_031406655.1 Micrococcales bacterium | reverse complement strand
GTCCGACGAGACCGTCGTCGGTGGTCAGCCGCAAGGTCACGAAGTTGCGGTCCGGACTCGTGACGATGACTTCTGCCTTGTCGATCTTCATGAAGCTCTCCTGCCGCTCAAGTCTTGTTGAGTCTGTGGGGATCAGCGGTCAGCGAAGCGTGGCACCTGCCTCGGTGTCGAGCAGGGACAGCTCGTCGGGGGTGGGCAACCCCTCCCTGTCGCCGACGGCGGCGACGGCGAATGCGCCGGTGACGGTGCCGCGGTGGAGCGCCGCCGCGGAGGAAAGCCCATCGAGCACTCCCGACAGGTAGCCCGCAGTGAAGGCGTCGCCGGCTCCGATCGTGTCAAGCACGGGCACCGGGATGGCGCCAGCATGGTGCGCCACTCCTTCGTGCCAGACGGTCGCTCCGCGGGCTCCGCGCTTGATGACCAGCTGGTTGACGCCGTATGCCGCGAGCTCGCCGGCCGCCGCCGACTCGTCCTGCGGGTCGCTCACCACCAGCCCGAGCTCGTCCTCCGAGGCGATGACGACGTGCGCGCTGCGGACGAGCTCGGTAAGCACCGGTCGCGCCTGCTCCGGGGTCCACAGCTTCGCCCGGTAGTTGACGTCGACGCTCACGAGCGCACCCGCGGACCGGGCCAGGCGAACGGCTTCGGTGATGGCCTGCGCCGCCGAGGCGGAGAGTGCGGGGGTGATTCCTGTGACGTGCAGGATCCGGGGAACCTCAGCGAGACACGCGGCCGCATCGGTCGCCGAAAGGGCGGACCCTGCGGACCCTGCGCGGTAGTAGCTGACTCGCGAGACGTCGGCGACGCGACGTTCGGCCAGCATGAGCCCGGTGGACCGTTCGGGATCGACCACGACCGTGTCGACGGCCACTGACTCGGCCAGCAAGGTGCGCAGAATGTAGGCGCCGACCTCGTCTGCCCCCACCCTGCCACCCCAACGAACCGCGTGGCCCAGACGCGTCAGCCCGATCGCCACGTTGGACTCGGCGCCCGCCATGGTCATGGACAAGGTGCCACCGAGCCGTAGCGGCGTACCCGTCCGAAGGCTGACCATCGTCTCGCCCAGGGTCGCGACATCGGGGCTGGTCATGCGGATCGGCCGGATCGGTGAGCGACCGCAAGGAACGCGGCAGCGCGAGCGCGAAGTGCGTCCAGTTCACCGCCGCGGACGGCGTCTCCCGCCAGTGGGCTGCCGACTCCGACAGCCACCGCGCCGATCGCGAGGTACTCGGCGGCCAGCGTCACATCGACTCCGCCCACCGGCACGAAGGGGACATCGGGCAGTGGTTCGCGTAGCGCTCGAAGATAGGCCGGACCGCCGAGCGCGGACGGGAACAGCTTCACCGCAGTCGCCCCCATACTCATTGCTGCGACGACCTCTGTCGGCGTGAACGCGCCTGCCAGCACTGGGATTCCGCGCGCCACCGACTCAGCTACGCTCTCCGTTGCCGCCGGGGTCACCATGAACCGCGCGCCGGCTTCCTGCGCGCGGGCAACGTCCTCGCGAGTGAGTACGGTGCCCGCCCCGAGCACAGCGCCCTCGGGAGCCAGGCGAGCCAGCTCGGAGATGACCCGCAGCGCATCGGTCGTGACGAGCGACACCTCGAGGATTCGGATACCGGTCTCGAACAGGACAAGCCCCGTACGGACAGCGGCGGCAGGGTCGGTGCCGCGGATGATGGCGACCAGTCGCTCCTGTGCGAGATCGTCGAGAAATGATCCTGGCGGCGGGGTCACCATTCCGCCAGGGACCCGTCCGGGTGGCGCCATACCGGCGTTCGCCATGCGTGACCTCGGGAGTCCGCCGCGCGCACGGCGGCCTCGTCGATCTCGATCCCCAGGCCGGGGCCGGTGAGCCGCTCGATGTTGCCGTTCTCGAACCGCAGTGGCGCCCTGTCGAGCACGTAGTCCAGCACCTCGGCACCCTGGTTGTAGTGGATTCCGATGCTCTGTTCCTGGATCAGGAAGTTCGGGGTGGCGAATCCCACCTGCAGGCAGGCGGCCAGCGCGAGCGGGCCGAGGGGGCAGTGTGGCGCAAGCTGCACGTCATACACCTCGGCCATGGATGCGATGCGGCGCACCTCCGAGATTCCACCCGCGTGCGAGAGGTCGGGCTGGGCGACTGCGATGCCGGCGCTCAGCACCGGAAGGAAGTCCTGCCGGCTGTAGAGCCGTTCCCCGGTGGCGATCGGTATGGACGTCGAGCGCGCCAGCTGACCGATCAGGTGTGAGTTCTCCGGGACGACCGGCTCCTCGATGAACAGCGGGTGCAGCGGCTCCAGCAGGGGCGCCAGCCGACGCGCGTTGGCCAGGGTGAAGCGTCCGTGAAGATCCACGGCCACATCGCGGTTCGGACCGAGCACCTCGCGAGCCGCCGTGACGCGCTCGATCACCGCGTCGATCTCGGCGACCGTTCCCAGTGGCCCCATGGCACCGGAGGCGTTCATCTTGACGGCGGTCAGACCGACGTCGAGCTGCGCCTGGATGGCCTCGGCGATGCCGCTCGGATCGTCGCCGCCGACCCACCCGTACATCCGGATGCGGTCGCGAACAGCACCCCCGAGCAGCTCGTGCACGGGGACGCCCAGGGTCTTGCCCTTGATGTCCCACAGGGCCTGGTCGACTCCGGACACGGCGCTGCCGAAGACCGGGCCGCCGCGGTAGAAGCCGCTCTTGGTCAGCACCTGCCAGTGGTCCTCGATGCGTGCGGGGTCGGCGCCGACCAGGTGCTCGGCGAACTGGTCGACCGCCGTCCGCACCGCATCCGAGTGTCCTTCCAGACTCGCCTCGCCCCAGCCGACCACACCATCGCCGGTCTCGATCCGGACGAACAGCCACCGCGGTGGCACCAGGAAGGTCTCGACCCTGCTAATTCGCATGGACGGCGCCTGCTTCGGTGATGACCGCCATGATCTGGTCGACCAGCTGTTCGGGGGTGTGCGCGATGTCGACGGTCACGCCGGGTTCGTCGCTCCCTCGTTCCTCGAGGTCATCGAACTGGGTGCTCAGCAGCGAGGGGGGCATGTACTCGTGTCGCCTGCCTGTGATCCGTGCGTGGATGAGGTCGATGTCGCCGCGGGCAAAGACCGTGAGCATCGTGGGGGCGTGCTCCCTGAGCAGGTCGCGGTAGCTGCGTTTGAGCGCAGAGCAGGCAACAACGACGCCTGGCCCGGCGCCGACCGCGAGGCGCTCGCCCACCTTGTGGAGCCACGGCAGGCGCTGTGCGTCGGAGAGAGCGCGTCCCGATGCCATCCACCTCTTGTTCGCCACCGAGTGCAGGCTGTCCCCGTCCACGAGGGGAACGCCAAGGCGTTTGGCGAGCAGCTCGCCGATGGTGGTCTTGCCGGAGCCCTGTACCCCCATGATGACGATGGGCGGTATCGCGTCAGGTGCCACGGTCAGCCCTTCGTCGCACCGGCGGTGAGGCCGGCCACGATGTACTTCTGCGTGAAAAGGGCGATCACCATGATCGGGACCGTGACGACGACGGACGCGGACATGAGGCCGCCCCAGTCGATGCTGGCGTACGACACGAAGTTGAAGATCGCCACGGGAAGCGTCTTGGTGTTCGCGCCGGCGAGCACCAGGGCGAACATGAAGTTGTTCCACGAGAAGATGAACGACAGGATGCCCGCGGTCGCAAGGCCGGGCACGGACAGCGGGAGCGAGATGCGCAGGAAGGCCCCTATCGCAGTCAGTCCGTCGACCTGCGCGGCGTCCTCGAGCTCGGTCGGCAGCGAGTCGAAGAACGACATCATGATGTACACGATCAGCGGCAGCGCGACGAACATGTGGGACAGGATCAGCACCGCGAAGCCGCCGACCAGGCGCATGTTGGCGAAGATGAAGTACCAGGGAACGAGCAGGCTCACTCCGGGGATGATGCGGGCCATGAGCACCACCATCGCCGACCGACCCATGCTGAACCGGCTCATGGCGTAGGCGGCCGGCACTCCCAGGATCAACGAGAACACGGTGGACCACAGGGCTACCCAGAAGCTGTTGAAGATGAAGTCGAAGTAGTTGTTGCGGCCGAGCACGTTGGAGTAGTTGTCCATCGTGGGGGTGAAGATGAACGTCTTGCTCGAGTCGTAGATGTCGACATTGGTCTTGAACGAGGCCACCAGCATCCACAGCAACGGAGCGATGAACAGCAGCACCGTCGTGGTCAACACGAGCACGCGAAAGATCGGGTAGGAACGGGACTTGCGTCGCCGTCGCGGTGTCGTCCGCCGCGAAACAGTGTGAGCGGTCACGGCTGTGGTCATGACTCATCTCCCTGTCTACGGTGCGTGACCATCCACATGATCACGATGATGAGCAGGAAGAAGAGAATCAGCACGGTCGAGGAGATCCCATAGTCGTTGTAGTCAAAGCTCAGTCCGAAGGCGTACACGTTGTGCGTCTCCACCTCGTGAAACGACCCGCCGCCCTTGCCCTTGGTCGAGTAGAGGATGTCGAACGTCTTGAGCGCGTCGATGCCGCGCAGGACGATGGCGACGATGACCGTCGATCGGAGCAGGGGAAGGGTGACGAACCTGAACCGTTGCCAGGCGTTCGCGCCGTCCACGCGGGCCGCTTCGTCAGGCTCCTCGGAGAGGGAGGTCAGTCCGGCGAGCAGGATCAGGACAACCATCGGTGTCCACTGCCAGACGTCGACGAAGACCAGCGTGGGAAGTGCGGTTGTCTGCCCGGACAGCCACGGTTGCGCGGGTATGCCGAACCAGCCCAGGAGCTGGTTGGCGAATCCGATGTTGGGGTCGAAGATCAGGCGCCACATCATGCCGACCGCAACGGGAGTCGCCACCAACGGGAGCAGTATCGCAACGCGAACCCACTTCTCCCCCTTGAACGGACGCCAGAGCAGGAGCGCGATGCACATGCCCAGCACTATCTCCGCCGCAAGCGCGCCTCCGGTGAAGGTGAACGTGCGCAGCACGGCAGGCCAGAAGCGTTCGGTGTCGCCAAGGACCTGCAGGTAGTTGGCGATTCCGACGAACTCGGACTCGGCGCGGACAGATCCCTGAGAGTCGGTGAGGCTGAGATAGCCGGTCCACGCCAGCGGGACGGCAATCAGCAAGCCGACAAAGATCATCGCGGGTGCGGCGAAAAGCCACTTGCGGTGTCGGTTTGCCCATCTGGAATAGGACTTCGGCATGGCGGGTCTGGTGGTGACCGTCCCGATCATCGTCTACCTCGCACTCGGTACAGGAACCCGTGGTCGAGCAGGTCACGGGCGGATGGCCAACGTCAGACTGAAGCCGACCTGTCGGACACCCGCCCGGACCCGCTACTTCTCGGCGTCCAGGAGCTTCTGGAACGCTGCACTTGCCGCGTCAGCGGCCGCGTTCGAGTCCCCGCCCGTGATGGCGACCACGATGGGATCGCCCACGATGTCGCGCGCCTCGGGCACCTTGATCACGAGGGGTCGGTCGTGACCCACTCCGTTCTTGGTGCTCACGGCGATCGCTGCCGCAAGGTCCGCCGGGTAGGTGGCGATCCCTGCAGGGTCGTCCCAGACGGATGTGCGAGCACCGGGAACGCCGGCCTGCTGGATCCCCAGCGTCATGGTCTTGCTGGTGGCCCACTCGATGAACTTCCACGCATTGGACTTGTTGGCCGATGCGTCGTTGACCCCAAGCGCCCACGACGGCACGTTGTACGCCTTGGAGCCGCTGACCCCGGCCGGCATCGGAGCGAACCCGACCGTGTCCGCGACCTTTGACTTCACCGGATCCGTGGCGTTCTTGTACAGGCTGTCGGCCTCGGTGTAGAAGCCCGCCTTGCCCTGGGTGAAGATGGCCATGGCCTCGGGCCAGCTCATGTCCGTGCTGACGTTGGCAGGACCGTAGTTGCGAATCAGGCCGCCGTAGAACGCGTACGCCTTCTTGGCCGCGTCACTCGAGACAGCGGACTTGCCACTCTCGTCGATGAATTCACCGCCGAAGCTGTAGAGAAAGCTCGAGAACTGCGTTACCGCCGGCGACTTTCCCGTGCGCGCGACAAAGCCTGCCACCCCGGGGTTCTGGGCCTTGATCGCCTTGGCCGCTGCCTCGAGCTCGTCCATGGTCTTGGGAACCTCGAGTCCGGCCTTGGCCAGCAGATCCTTGCGGTAGTAGAGGACTTCCTGCTCGGTGATGATCGGAACTCCGACAACCTTGTCCTTGTATGCCGTCGTCCCGACCGGGCCTTCCTGGAAGTCCTCCCAGCCCCACTCCTTGTTCGTCTTCACGTCAGTGCTCAGGTCCGCCAGGTAACCGTTCTTGGCGAACAGCTTCCCCTCCTGCAGCGGGCGGTACATCATGACGTCGATCTCGCTCGTGCCCGCGTTCAGCTTGACGTTGTACTGGGCGGAGAGCTGATCCTCGCCGTACTGGCTCAGCTCCACCTTCAGGCCGGTCGCCTTCTCGAACTCGGGAAGCTTGCTCTTGATGGTGTCGGTCCACACGTGGTTGGCGAGGGTCACCTGAATGGTCTTCGACCCGGTGTCTGCAGCGGGCGTTTCGTCGCTGCTGCAGGAGGTCAACGCTCCCGTGGCCAGCAATGCTGCTGCCGCAATGGCGGCGACAGGTACAGCTGAATGACGCTTCACTGTGTCTCCAATCTCGTGAGCCCGCACTCTGATGGCGATGCTCGACCTTGCCCATCTTTAGATCTGCCTCAATGTCACGACGCTACTTAATAGAGCATACGTAAGCAACCCTTCTGATGGTAACGATATGATCTGTCGCATGACGGATCTGGCGAAGACCACGGCGCAGCCCGACGTGGTCGTTCTTCCTCCCGAGATGGCCGAGAGCGGCGCCACGCAGACTGGACTCCATGCCCGCCTGCTCGACCTTCTGGGCCTGGCGATCTGCGCCGGCGATCTCGCGAGTGGCTCAGTCGTTCGCATCGAACAGCTGGAGGAGCGCCACGGGGTCTCCCGCTCGGTCGTGCGTGAAGCGATTCGTGTGCTGGCCTCGATGGGCCTGGTTGCCTCACGTCGCCGGGTCGGCGTGCAGATACTGCCAGCGACCGAGTGGAACCTGTATGATCCGCAAGTCATCCGTTGGCGCCTGGCATCCCCGGCTCGTATTGCGCAGCTGCGATCCCTGACCGAGCTGCGGACTGCCATCGAGCCTGAAGCGGCACGGCTTGCAGCGGTGCGAGCACCGTTGGCCGGAGCCAGCGAGCTGATGGGGCTCGCCGGCAAGCTGTGGGCTGCAGGGCAGGCCAACGATGCCGAGACCTTCCTCACCCTCGACATCCAGTTCCACCGACTCGTCCTCTCGAGCTCCGGCAACGAGATGTTCGCCAAGCTCAACACGCTCGTCGAAGAGGTGCTCACCGGGCGGACGCACTACGGGCTCATGCCGCGCCATCCGCACAAGGAAGCCCTACAGCTGCATGTCGACGTCGCGAGCGCGATCCAGCGCGGGAACGCCGACGACGCGCACGCAGCGATGCTGGGCATCATGGAGCGCGCGTTCAACGAGATGAAGTCAATCTGGGAGAACGAGGCACCCGGCTCGGAGGAGCAGCGGCCCCGCGTGGTCCTCTAGCGCCCAGGCAACCGGAATCTGTTGCGGGACAAGGGTTCCACCAGCCCATCCGCGACCAGGCTGTCGAGACAGCGGTCGCGCTGGGCATCGCCGTCAGACCATGCGGCCCTCACCTCGGCTGCAGTGACACTCCCTCTCGCCTCCCTCAGCACCGACAGGATGGCGCCCCGACACTGGCGGTCGGTGCCGCGCCAGGACTG
>JANOHS010000462.1:0-3163 GCA_031406655.1 Micrococcales bacterium | reverse complement strand
CACTCCCATGCTGCGGGGGGTCGGCAAGGACGCGGCCACGGACGCCCTGCCCTTCGCCTCCAGCCTCTGCGGCGCCTGTTACGAGGTGTGCCCAGTGCGGATCAACATCCCCGAGGTGCTGATCCACCTGCGCGCAAAGGTCGTCGACTCGCACCGCGGAGGAGTGCCCGGCGCGCTGCAGGCCGCGATGACCGGAGCCTCCTGGACGCTCGGGAAGGGCGCGAGACTGGGCCTGGGGCAGCGCTTGGCCGGGCTCTCGGGCCTGGTGATCGGGCGGCGAGGCCTGATCGGGCGGCTGCCGGCGCCGATGAGCCGCTGGACCGATGCCCGAGACCTTCCGACACCACCGCGCGAGTCGTTCCGGGCCTGGTGGGCACGCACCGATGGCGGGCGCCGCGACACCGGGTCGTCTCCCCGTACCTCACGAAAAGGAAGGAAGCAGGCATGAAAGCGCGCGAGGAGATCCTGCGCCGGGTGCAGTCCGCGAAGGTCACCGCCAACGATCACCCGATCCGCCGCGACTACGCCCACACCCGGGAGCTGGCCGACCCGGTGGGCATGTTCGTCGAGCGCGTCGAGGACTACAAGGCCACCGTGATCCGCACCGGCCCCGACGGCGTCGCGGCGGCTGTCGCCGAGAGCCTCATGGGTGCCGGCAGGGTCGTCGTCCCAGCCGGGTTCGACAAGGCGTGGCTCCCCAAGGGCCTGGACATCGTCCGGGACGAGCCCGCGTTGAGCTCCGACGACCTTGATGGCGTTGACGCGGTCCTCACCAGCGCGGTGGTCGGGATCGCCGTCACCGGGACGATCGTGCTCGACCACACCGAAGGTCAGGGCCGGCGCGCACTGACGCTGGTCCCGGATCTGCACGTGTGCGTCCTGCGCGCGGACCAGATCGTCGGCGACGTCCCGGAAGGGGTCGCGAGACTGGGTTCCTCGGTCAGCGCCGGGCGTCCCCTCACCTGGGTCAGCGGCCCCAGTGCCACCGTTGACATCGAGCTCATCCGGGTGCATGGCGTCCACGGCCCGAGGACTCTGCGCGTGGTGCTGGTCGGGTAGCCGTTGACATGTGACTAAACAGTCACCTATCGTCGGGGGCGTGGACGCAACGTCCACAGCCCTCGCCGATCGGGCTCTTTCCTGACCGGTGGGCGAGCAGGTACGCCGAGCCCTGGGCGGCTGCGCCCGGCGCTCTCAAGCTCACGTGAGGAGAGTCCGATGGAGAAGGTTTTCGAGATCTACATCCGCACCACACCGGAGCGCCTCTGGGAGGCGATCACCGACCCCGAGACCAGGAGCAAGTACCACTTCGGCGCCCGGGTCAGCTCGGACTTCACCCCGGGCTCTCGCTACGAGATGGGGCACCCCGGCGCTCCCGGGCTCCTGGGCGAGGGAGAGAACCTTGAGGTTGACCCTCCGCGCCGGCTGGTCCAGAGCATGCTGGCGCTCTGGAGCGATGAGGTGAAGGGCGAGGGATTCTCGAGGGTCACCTGGGAGATCGAACCGGTCGGCGACTCCTGCCGGTTGACCGTGACCCACGACGAGCTCCGCGAGGGCGCGAACGACGAGCTCTACGGCGGCTGGCCGATGATCCTCTCCGGCCTCAAGACGTGGCTCGAGACGGGCGAGCTGCTGACCACGCCCGGGTCGCTGATGTACGGCTGAGCCGGAGTTACGCCACTCGCTGACCGGACACCGCGCGGGTCCGGGGACCTTGGTCCCAACCGCAGGTGGTAGGCGACCGGCTAACCTACGGTAAAGTAAGTTACGTATCCGTAGGTTTCCCGAGAGGTGTTGCGCATGCCCCTGACGACGAGTGGTCACCCCACCCGCCCATCCCCGTCCGCTGACGGCTCCTGGCCGGTCGTCATACAGGGTGGGATGGGTGTGGCCGTCTCGTCGTGGCAGCTCGCCAAGGCGGTATCCCGGACCGGCCAGCTCGGTGTGGTCTCCGGGACGGCACTGGATGTGGTGATCGCCCGGCGGCTCCAGGACGGTGACGTGGATGGCGATGTGCGTCGTGCCTTGTCGCACTTCCCGGTGCCGGCGATGGCTCAGCGGGTTCTGGACCGGTACTTCCGTGAAGGCGGCAAGGGCACGGGGCCGCAGTACAAGCCCGTCCCCAAGCTGAACCTGAGCCCGAGCACAGCCTGTCTGGAGCTGTCAGCCGTGGCCTACTTCGCCGAGGTGTGGCTGGCCAAGGAGGGGCACGACGGTGTGGTGGGCATCAACTTCTTGGAGAAGGTCCAGATGGCCACCCCCAGCGCTGCGTACGGGGCGATGCTGGCCGGAGTGGACTACGTGCTCATGGGCGCGGGGATCCCCGCGGAGATCCCCAGCCTCCTGAACAAGCTGGCCCTGCACCAGCCGTGCTCGCTGAGCCTGGACGTGGCCGGGGGCACCCTGGACTACACGATCGGGATCGACCCTGAAGCTCTCACCGGTGGTGGGCTGGCGCCGCTGCAGCGACCCATCTTCCTCGCGATCGTGTCCGCGCACGTGCTCGCCGCCTACCTGGCCCGCGAGGACTCCACCCGCCCGGACGGGTTCATCGTCGAGGGTCCACGGGCCGGCGGTCACAACGCTCCCGCGCGTGGGCGTCCGGTCCTGGATGACGACGGGCAGCCAGTCTTCGGCCCCCGTGACGAGGCGGACCTGGCCAAGGTCGCCGCGGTCGGCCTGCCGTTCTGGCTGGCCGGCGGCTTCACCACGGCCTCGGCGGTGCGGCGAGCCCGCCTCGCAGGTGCCGCGGGGGTCCAGGTGGGCACTCTGTTCGCCCTGAGCGCAGAGTCAGGGCTGGCCCCCTCGCTGCGCCAGGAGCTGCTCACCGAGCTGGGGTCCGGAGTGCTCAACGTCCGCACCGACCCGCTGGCCTCACCGACGGGATTCCCGTTCAAGGTCGCGTCCCTGCCGGAGACCATGTCGGAGGCCGACACGTATGCCGAACGGCCGCGGCTGTGCGACCTGAGCTACCTTCGCGTCCCCTACGAGCGCGAGCCCGGCACCCTTGGCTACCGCTGCCCGGCCGAGCCCGCTGACGCCTACGTCCGCAAGGGCGGGGCGATCGAGGAGACGGTCGGACGCAAGTGCCTGTGCAACGGGCTGACCGCCACCGTCGGGCTCGGGCAGGTCCGCCGCGACGGGTACGCGGAGCCACCCATCG
>JANOHS010000437.1:0-5123 GCA_031406655.1 Micrococcales bacterium | reverse complement strand
CCGCCAGCTCGGGGGCGTGGTCGGTGTCCCGGTAGAGGATCGCCGAGGCGCCCTCCGGCGGCAGCGGCGAGAGCCAGGAGTGCTGGGCGCAGATGACGCGGTCGGCGGGCATCAGCGCCAGCGCCCCACCGCCGGTGCCCTGGCCGAGCAGGACGCACACGGTGGGCGCATCGAGCATCACCAGCTCGGAGAGGCACCGGGCTATCTCACCGGCCAGCCCACCCTCCTCGGCCTCCTTGCTCAGCGCCGCGCCGGCCGTGTCGATGATGCTGACCAGCGGCAGCTTGAGCTCGTGGGCGAGGCGCATCCCCCGACGCGCCTCACGCAACCCGGCCGGGCCCAGCGGACGTTCCAGGGTCTGGTGCCGGCGGTCCTGACCCAGGACGACGCAGGGCGCGCCGCCGAAGCGCGCCAAGGCGATCAGCAACGCCCGGTCCTGCTCCCCCTGGCCGGTGCCGTGCAGCGGGACGACATCGGTGGCTCCGAGCTTGAGCAGCGTTCTCACGCCTGGTCTTTCGGGCCGACGCGACCGAGTGATCGACTCCCACGCCGGGATCGCCGGCAGCGTCTCCTTCGGCAGCTCGGGCACCTCCGGCAGCCCTTCGCGGGGAGCCATCAGGACATCGAGCGCCCGAGCTGCGATCTCAGCGAGCGCGTCAACCGGCAGCACCGCGTCGACCAGCCCGCGCTCGTAGAGGTTCTCTGCCACCTGCACGCCCTCGGGGAACGGCGCGCCATACAGGGCCTCAAAGACGCGCGGGCCCAGGAAGCCGATCATCGCGCCCGGCTCGGCGACGGTCACGTGACCGAGGGATCCCCAGGATGCCAGGACCCCGCCGGTGGTGGGGTGGCGCAGATAGACCAGGTAGGGGAGCCCCGCTTCCTTGTGAGCGGAGACGGCCGCGGAGATCTTGACCATGCCGACGAAGGCACTGGTGCCCTCCTGCATGCGCGTGCCCCCCGAGGCGGGGGCCCCGATGAGCGGCAGCCCCTCGCGGGTCGCTCGTTCGACCGCCAGCACCAGACGCTCCGCCGCGGCGCGGCCGATCGACCCGGCCAGGAACCGGAACTCCCCCACCACGACGGCCACCTCTCGCCCGCGCAGACGTCCTTGCCCCGTGATCAGCGCCTCGTCGGTCCCGGCCTTGACCTCGGCGGCAACAAGCTCCTGGGCATACGGGCTCCCGGGAGCAGCCACCTGCTGGGGCGCGACGTCCCAGCTCTGCCAGCTGCCGGGGTCCAGCACCGTGTCCAGCAGGGCCCGGGCGCCCAGTCGGATCACAGCGACCACGCCCCGACGCCGTTCACAGCCAGTCCACGGCGGCCGAGGTCTCTCCGCCGGACAGCTGGGCGTATCCCGGTCCGCGGTCGAAGAACGGCTCTTGCGCGGAACGCCTCGAGCGCATCGACTCGCGCAGGGTGTCGGAGGCCGCCGCGTCGACCACGACCGACTCCTTGGTGCCAGTCGCCACGACCCCGTAGCCCGCCCTGGCCCCGGCGAAGGAGATCTTGCCCCAGCTCAGGTCACGCCCGACCTCGTCGTACGGTCGCATCAGCGGGTCGCCCCAGCCGCCGCCCCCGGTGGTGCGGATCCTGATCACCTCTCCGGCGCGCACCGGCTCCTTGTCCGCGAGCGCATCCACCTCACGCTCGTTCGGTCCGCCCACGTCGATGGTCACCTGGAAGGAGCGTCCGGCCTTGCCGCCCTTGACCCCCCAGCAAGCCAGGATCGAGCGGTCCGCGATCGACATGAAGCTGGCATCCTTGAGCATCCGCAGGTGCTTCTCGTAGCCCAGCCCGCCGCGGTAGCGACCCGGCCCGCCGGAGTCGACGCTGAGGCCGAGACGTTCCACGAGGAACGGGAACCGGCTCTCGGTGAACTCGGTCGGCAGGTTCCGGGAGTCGGGCACGACGTGGATCGTGTCCTCACCATCGGCGTAGTACCGCCCGCCCGAACCACCGCCGAGCACCTCGCGCATCAGGTAGTCGTTGCCGTCGCGGTCCAGGCCGTAGACGCCGGTGTAGCGGATCGTCTCCTGGTCGGCGGGCATCTTGCCGTCGACCGCCTTGGCGATGACGCCGGCCAGCACCCCGAGCAGGCGCAGGATCACGAACGTGCGCGCGTTGGTCGGCGCCGGGAAGATCGGGGTGAGCAGCGTGCCCTTCTCCGGAAACCTCATCTCGATCAACGGCACGACGCCCTCGTTCACGTCGAGCTCGGCCATCCGCTCGGGGGTGTCGGCGAGGTTGCGCAGGATCGGGGCGAGCCACTTCTTCAGGAAGTTGCCGTCGGCATAGTCGCCGCAGTGGTTGATCGGCCCCTTCGCCTGCGGGGCCGTGCCGGTGAAGTCGACGATCAGCTTGGGACCGCCCCCGGGACCGCCAGTACTGGTCTTGGTCAACGTGATTCGTTGGGTGTGCAGCTTCGGCTCGTCGACTCCGTCGTGCTCTGCATAGTCCTCCCAGACGTACTCGCCGTCGGGGATCTTGGACAGGATCTCGCGGCGGTAGGTCTCTGTGGTGGTGTCCAGGATGACGTCGAACGCCGCCTCTACGGTGTCACGGCCGTAACGCCTGAAGACGTCCGAGAGGCGGGCCGCGCCCATCAGGCACGCGGAGCACTCGGCGTCGAGATCGGCGGCGAGGGACTCCGGCATACGGGAGTTGCGGGTCATGATCCTCAGCGCTGCCTCGTTGGGAACTCCCCTGTCCCACAACCGAATTGGCGGCACCATGAGCCCCTCCTCGAAGACGCTGGTAGCGCTGGACGGCATCGACCCGGGGCAGGCGCCACCGATGTCGTCGTGGTGGCCGAACGCCTGCACGAACGCCACGACGACGCCGTCATGGAACACTGGAACCGTCACGCAGAGGTCGGGCAGGTGGCCGATGCCTCCCTCGGACGCGTACACGTCGTTGTGGAAGAAGACGTCTCCCTCATGCATGGTGTCCAGGGGATAGTCGCGTGCGATGGGGTGGACCAGGGCACTGTATGAGCGGCCGGTCAGCTTGCGCAGGCGGCGGTCGTGTATGCCGGCCCGGAAGTCGTGCGCGTCGCGGATCATCGGCGACCGGGAGGTCCGGGCGATGGCGGTCTCGACCTCCATCTCGACGCTGGCAAGGGTGCCCTGGATGATCTCGACGGTGATGGGGTCGACCAGATGCGTTGCGGTGAGGGCGTTCTCGGTGCTCACGTCGCACTCTCCCTGCTGATCACGAGGTTGCCGAACGAGTCGACCAGGACGGTGAAGCCTGGGTGGACAGGAACGGTTGACCCGAACTCCTCGACGACCACCGGGCCCAGGAGCTCGTCGCCCGCACGCAGGTCGGGCCGCCAGTAGATGCCGGCCTGGACGCGGCCGAGGGCGGGTTCGAAACACACGCCGCGGGTGCCGGTGCGCGCCCGCTCAGCGCTGTCCCGGGCGGTGGGGATCTCAGTCAGCTCAGGTCGGGTGATCGGGCCGACCCCGGTGACGCGCAGGTTGACCCACTCGACGTGCTGGCGCGCGTCGTCGCGGAAGTCGTAGCCGTACAGCGCCCGGTGCGCGTCGTGGAACGAGGTGGCGACGGCGTCGGCGAGACCGGCGTCGACCACGCCCTCGGGGACGTTCACGCGTACCTCGAAGGCCTGACCGAAGTAACGCAGGTCCGCGGTCCTGACATAGCGGTGGTCGTCACGGGCGAACCCCTCAGCGTCCAGGGCGGCGCCGGCCCGTCCCGTCAGCTCACCGAAGATCTTCTCCACCGAGGAGTGCTCGAGCCGGTCGTGCTTGCACACGGACGTCTGCACATAGTCGTTCTTGACATCGACGGTCAGCAGGCCGAAGGCCGAGACGTTGCCGGGGTTCTGCGGCACGACCACCCCGGCCAGGTCCAGGATGTCCACGAGCCGGCAGGCCAGCAGCGAGCCGGAGCCCCCGAACGTCGCCAGGGTGAAGTCGCGGACGTCCAGCCCACGCTTGACCGAGATCTGGCGCAGGGCGTTGGCCTGGTTCCAGGCCGAGATCTCCAGGATCCCCGCGGCGCACTCGTCGACCCCGAGGGCGAGCCGGCCGGCGAGGACCTCAATGCCGGCGCGAGCCGCGCCCGCGTCCAGGGGGATCTCCCCGCCTAGCAGGTGGGCCGGAATACGGCCGAGCGTGACGTGGGCGTCGGTGATCGTGGGCTGGGTGCCGCCCTTGGAGTAACAGATCGGGCCAGGATCGGCTCCGGCCGACTGGGGGCCGACCTTGAGCGTGCCCTCTGGGGAGATCCAGGCGATCGAGCCGCCCCCGGCACCCACGGTCGCCACGTCGATCATCGGGATCTTGGACGGGTATGCGCCGACCATCCCCTCGGTGGTCAGGGTCGGCTCCCCGCCCAGCACGACGCTCACGTCGGTCGACGTGCCACCGCCGTCACAGGTGAGGACCTTGTCGAACCCTGCGCGACCGCAGATGAGGGCGGCGCCCAGCGCGCCGGCGGCAGGACCGGACAGGACTGTGGTGAGGGGCTGGTGGACGACCTCGGCGGCCGAGAGCACGCCGCCGTTGGACTTCATGATGTAGAACGGGATGGAGGTGCGATCCGCGCTGAGGGACGGCCCTGGCCCGGTGAACTCCGCGAGGCGCGCAGCGATGTTCGCCACGTATCGCGACACGATCGGCTTGACCGCCGCGTCGACCAGGGTGGTCATCGAGCGCTCGTACTCGCGGTACTCGCGCAGCACGTCGCTGGAGATGGAGATGACGGCCTCGGGGTGCTCAAGGCGGAGGATCTCGCGCATCCGCAGCTCATGCTCGGGGTTGGCGTACGAGTGCAGGAAGCACACCCCGATGGTCATGATCCCCTGGTCGCGGAACCACCGGGCGATGCGGGTGGCACCCTCCTCGTCGAACGGCCGGACCTGCTTGCCCTCGAAGTCGAAGCGGCCGCCGACGGTCTTGACCCGGTCGGCCGGGACGATGCGGGGAGGCTTGACCCAGAAGTAGGAGTTTCCGTAGCCGTCAGGAACCGCCTGCCGGGCGATCTCCAGGATGAACTCATAGCCCTCGGTCGTGATGAAGCCGAGCTCCTCGACCTTGCCCTCGAGCAGCCGGTTGGTCGCCACGGTGGTGCCGTGGCAGACAGCGGTGACGTCGGAC
>JANOHS010000411.1:0-2864 GCA_031406655.1 Micrococcales bacterium | reverse complement strand
CGGCCTGCGCGAGCGGGTCGCCGCCGCCGGGGGAACGCTCAACGTCGGGCCCGGGCCAGGCGGTCGGGGCACGACCCTGCGGGTGGAGCTGTGAGCATCCGGGTGCTCCTCGCCGACGACCAGGCCCTGGTCCGTGGGGCGATGGCGGCCTTGCTCTCGCTGGAGAGCGACATTGAGGTGGTGGCCGAGGTCGGCCGGGGCGACGAGGTCGTCGAAGCGGCCCGACGAAGCGGCGCGCAGGTCTGCCTGCTCGACATCGAGATGCCGGGCGTGGACGGCATTGAAGCCGCCCGCAGGATCGCCGCCGAGCTGCCCGGCTGCCGATCCCTGGTGGTCACCACGTTTGGCCGGCCCGGCTACCTCCGGCGCGCGCTCGATGCCGGCGCCAGCGGGTTCGTGGTCAAGGACACCCCTGCCCCCGAGCTCGCCGAAGCGGTCCGCCGCGTGCATGCAGGACTGCGGGTGGTCGACCCCACGCTGGCCACGGAGTCACTCCTCGGGGGGCCCAACCCGCTCACTGACCGGGAGAGGGACGTGCTGCGCGAGGCGCTCAACGGCGCTCCCGTCGCGACGATCGCCGCCCGACTCCACCTGTCACCAGGAACTGTGCGCAACTACCTCTCCGCCGCCATTGGCAAGACAGGGACCAGCACCCGCGTTGAGGCGGCCCAGGTGGCCCAGCAGCGCGGCTGGCTCTAGTCACGGTCCCAGAGGCGGGCCCCCGGCTGGATGGCACTGAGAACGGAGCGCCTTACTTCGGTTCGAGCGTGTAGTGGATCGTCTGCGCGATGATCTTGCCCTCGTCTATCACGTAGGAGTCGACGCCGTCCCGGACACGCACAGTGGAGTCCTCGTACGCCCACTCGAGGAGACCAACGTGCTTGTCGACGGCAACGTAGGTGTATTGGAACGCTTGGTGCTCCGGCAACTCATCGGACAGCATCTGCGCGAGCTGTCTTACCCCCTCATGACCTCGGAACGTTCCGCGGTTGATCAGAACGACGATGTCCACGGAGACATTCCGCCGAAGGTCCTCGTCGAGGACGTGATCGAAGGGGATGTCCACCCAGTTGTTCGCAAGTTTCAGGTGGTCATCAAGGACTTCCTGCGCGGTACGGCGGCTCAGATCTTCCACGATCGTCTCCCTGTTCAGCTCGCTACCTGCGCACATTCTGCGCATCGTGGGGTGGCTGGGCAAGGCCGTACTTGCAGCACGTCGAGACCGATAGCATAATGCAAGCATGACAAATGTTCTCGTCCGTGGCCTCACCGAGGAGACCCATCGCGAGCTCCTGCGCCGGGCTGAAGAGCGCGGGCAGTCGCTGCAGCAGTACTTGGCCGCCGAGCTGACCCGGCTGGCGGTCTCGCCCACCTTGGAGGACGTTCTCCGGCGGATCGATGCTCGTCGTGGCGGCCGGGTCGGCCTCGAGCAGGCGGCAGCAGACCTGGCCGATGAGCGTTCCAGCAGGTGATCGTCGTCGACGCCTCCGTGTTGGCCAACGCCGTCGGAGACGACGAGGAGTCCGGCCGGCTGGCCCGTGAGCTGCTCCGGGAGCATCGAGAGCTCGCCGCACCGGATCTCGTCGATGTTGAGACAACGGCAGTTCTTCGGCGGCGGTGGCTCGCTGGCACCATGACCGTCGAGCGATTCGAGCAAGCCATCGAGGACCTCGTTGACATCCCGCTGGCCAGATTCCCCACCCTTGGTCTGATGCGCCGAGCCTTCGAGCTGCGCGCAAACGTTTCGGCTTACGACGCGTGCTACGTCGCCCTCGCCGAGGCTCTCGACTGGCCGCTGTGCACGGTCGACCGCCGTCTTGCTCACGCCTCAGGACCACGGTGCACCATGCTTCTGATGACGCTGCCGGCTGATCGCGCGAACGGGGGATCCGCACGTCGCAGAATATGGATAGCCAATAGAGACGTGCTGTTCGAGGACTAGGTTTGCGATCCTGGCCGGCGAATCCTGGGAGTTGAGCAGCTTGATCGTCCTTCACGCCTGGTGGTCGACCCAGCGCGACCCCAGGGGTGAGCTGACCTTGTGGGCTGAGGACTCCGAGGCGCCAGTGCAGCCACCCGTACGCCGAGGTCGCCGCCCCGCCATACAGGCTCATCCCTTCGCGGTCTCCGCGCAGGAGCTGGCAGCCGCGACGGCGCTCGAAGGCATTCTTGGCGCTCCTGTTCCGGGTACGGCCGTCCTGGCCCTGCCCAACCAGGGCCGGGGCCCGGCTGCCTCAGCGGAGGTGTGCCGGACCCGCGAGCAGTCGCCCACCCCGCAGCCCCCGGACGAAGGGCGGTGGGAGGTTCCCACTTTGGCGCTGGACCCCCAGGCCGCCCTGGGCTACCTGCTGGCTGGCGACCACGCCGTGGTCGACCCCGCGCGTCCGGTCGCCGGTGCTGACCTGCGAGCGCTGCAGGCACTCGCCGGGTTTGCCATGGACCTCGTCGCACGTGGCCGGGTGCTGCCCGGCGTGCGGGACGGCGGCGAGGGTCGGGCGATGGCGATGTGGTCGGCGGTGGTGACCGGAGCCGACGCCGTCTGGTTGCGCGCGACGGCCGGGGGACTGCCCGGCTCCTTTGCGGCTGCGGGTCCGGACACCGTTGACCGAGGTGCCGCGGTGCGGTCGCTGGCCGCGGCGACCGATGCTCTGGTCGACGCGGCGGTTCGTTCCCGCCTTGGTCCGGTCCCGCGCCGGCGCGCAGCGGCCTCGTTCCGATCGGCGCTGACCGGCTCCGACCCGTACTTCGCCACCACCCCGGTGGAGCTGGCCGCCCTGGACAGCGCACTTGCCGAATGGCAGCGGGAGGTCACCCAGGTCGGTGCGGTTCGGGCCTGTTTTCGGCTGGTCGAACCGCTGGGGGTG
>JANOHS010000372.1:0-4709 GCA_031406655.1 Micrococcales bacterium | reverse complement strand
GGACGATGCCGGCCTGCTGGAAGGCGAACCATGCCCCCGTGCGGCCGATACCGCTCTGGACCTCGTCGATGACGAGCAGTGCCCCCGTCGCCGTGGTCAGCTCGCGCGCCAACCGAAGGTATGCCGGGTCGGCGGTGATGACCCCGGCCTCGCCCTGGATCGGCTCCAGGAACACTGCTGCGACCTCGGCGGTGACGGCGGCCCTCAGGGCGGACTCGTCGTTGAGCGGCACATGCGTGACCGAGGGTACGAGCGGGGCGAACGGCTCGCGGTAGGCGTGCTTGTGGGTCAGGGCCAGCGCGCCCATCGTGCGACCGTGGAAGGCTGCCTCCGCAGCCACCAGAGCGGTGCGGCCGGTGCGGCGGCTGAGCTTGATCGCCGCCTCGATCGCCTCGGTGCCCGAGTTGGCAAAGAACACGGCCGAGCCCGGCGGAGCTCCGGCGATGGCGAGCAGACGCTCCGCCAGCTCGATCTGGGGCGGGGTGGCGAAGAAGTTGGACGCATGGACCATTGACGCTGCCTGCTTGCACAGCGCGCCCACCACCGCGGGGTGTGCGTGGCCCAGTGCGTTGACGGCGATCCCGGCCAACAGGTCGAGAAAGCGGTTGCCGTCGGCATCCCAGACATAGCAACCCTCCCCGCGGGTCAGGACGGTCTTGGGACGACCGAAGACGCCCATCATCGAACGTTCGTAGCGCTCGAGGTACGTCGCCGCGTCGGGCGTCGGCATCAGGCATCGCCCCCGTCAGTGACGTGCGGTGTGTCCTGTCCCGCCGGCGCAGACCGATCCGCCTCTTCGTCGGGAACGATCATCGTGCCGATGCCTTCCGTCGTGAAGACCTCCAGCAACAACGAGTGCGCCTGGCGACCGTCAATGATGTGGGCCTGCGGCACCCCGTACCTCACGGCTCGCACACACGCCTCGAGCTTGGGCGCCATGCCGGCGTGGACGCGGGTGAGCAGATCGGATGCCGAGCTGACGGACAGCTGCGAGAGCAGGGAGTCCTTGTCGGGCCAGCTGGCATAGACGCCCTCGACATCGGTCAGCACGACGAGCTTGTGCGCCTTCAGCGCCACTGCGAGGGCGGCTGCGGCGGTGTCCGCGTTGACGTTGAGAACCTGCCCCTCCACGTCGAGGTCCGGGGCCACCGTCGAGACCACAGGGATCCGTCCGGCGTCCAGGATGTCCATGACCGCAGAGGGATTCACGCTCTCGACGTCACCGACCAGGCCGAGGTCCACCGGCAGGCCATCGATGACCGCGACCCGCTTGCGCGCCCCGAACAAGCCCGCGTCCTCGCCGGACAGTCCCACCGCCAGAGGTCCGTGCTGGTTGATCAGACCGACCAGCTCACGCCCGACCTGGCCGGTGAGCACCATGCGGACGACCTCCATGATCTCGGGGGTGGTCACCCGGAGACCGCCTTTGAACTCACTGGTCATCCCCAGCCGATCCAGCATCGACCCGATCTGCGGGCCACCACCGTGGACGACGACCGGACGCAGCCCGGCGTAGCGCAGGAACATGACGTCCTGGGCGAAGGCGAGCTTGAGCTGGTCATCGACCATGGCGTTGCCGCCGTACTTGATGACGACCAGGGCGCCACGGAACCGCTCGAGCCAGGGCAGTGCCTCGACCAGGGTCTGGGCCTTGAGCGCGGCGGCCGCAAGACGGCTCTGGCCGCCGGGGGTCCGGACGCTGTCACCCGTGGTGCTCATGTCGAGTACGCCGAGTTCTCGTGGACGTAGTCGTGGGTCAGGTCGTTGGTCCAGATAGTCGCCGTCTCCTCCCCCGCGTGCAGGTCCACCACGACGCGCACCTCGCGAGCGCCCAGGTCGACCAGCGAGCGGTCCTCACCGACGCCCCCCGAGCGGCATACCTGGACTCCGTTGATGGCAACGTCCAGGGCCGCCGGCTCGAAGGCGGCCTTGGTCGTCCCCACGGCCGCGAGGACACGGCCCCAGTTCGGGTCGCCACCGAAGACCGCGCACTTGAAGAGGTTGTTGCGGCCGATGGCCCGGGCCACCTCGAGAGCGTCGGAAACACTTGCCGCAGAACTGATCTCGATCGCAATGTCGTGTCTGGCACCCTCGGCATCCCTGATCAGCGCCCTGGCCAGGTCCGCACACACCGCGGTGACCGCCTGGGTCAGCTCCGCAGCCGACGGCTTCACGCCGGACGCCCCTGAGGACATCAGCAGGACTGTGTCGTTGGTCGACATACAGCCATCGGAGTCGATCCGGTCAAAGGTGGTCCCTGTTGCCGCCCGCAGCGCCGCATCCAAGGCGCCCGGGTCGGCGATGGCATCGGTGGTGAGCACGACGAGCATCGTGGCGAGCGCCGGAGCTAGCATCCCTGCCCCCTTGGCCATCCCCCCGACCGACCACCCGTTCCCGGCCGACAGAGCCTGCTTGTCGACGGTGTCCGTGGTCATGATCGCCACCGCGGCGGCCCCGCCACCGGTGACCGACAGTGCAGCGGCGGCAGCGTCGATCCCGGCCGTGACCTTGTCCATGGGAAGGAGCTCGCCGATCAGACCCGTGGAGCAGACCACCACGTCCCCTGCCGACAGCGCGAGGGCAGCCGCCAGGTGCTCGGCTGTGCGGTGCGTGTCGGCGAACCCTGGGGCACCCGTGCAGGCGTTGGCTCCTCCTGAGTTGAGCACCACCGCGTCGACCCGGCCATCGGCCAGGACCGCACGGCTCCAGGTCACCGGCGCGGCTTCCACCCGGTTGCTGGTGAACACTGCCGCCGCCTGGTGATCCGGGCCGTCGTTGACCACGAGCGCGAGGTCGGGCTTGCCACTGGTCTTGAGGCCGGCCGTCACGCCGCAGGCCCGGAACCCGGCGGGCGCGGTGATGCTCACGGTGCCACGCCCGCAGTCGGCAGCCCGGTGGTCTCAGGAAGCCCGAGGGCGAGGTTGGCGCACTGAACCGCGGCGCCGGCCGTGCCCTTGGTCAGGTTGTCCACGGCGGCCACGGCAATGACCCTCCCCGTCCGTTCGTCCAGTGCTACCTGGAGGTGGATGTTGTTGCTTCCCAGCACATCTGCGGTGCGCGGCCACTGACCCTCCGGCAGGAGATGGACGAACGGCTCGTCGCCGTAGGCTGCCTCCCAGGGCGCGCGCAGGGTTGCCGCGTCGAGCCCCGGCTTCGCCCTTGCTGTGCAGGTGGCCAGAATCCCTCGTGGCATCGGCGCCAGGGTCGGCGTGAACGAGACCGACACCGGGCGCCCCGCCGAGGCGCTGAGGTTCTGCTCGATCTCGGGCGTGTGCCGATGGACACCGCCCACGCCGTAGGGGGACATCGAGCTCATGGTCTCAGCGCCGAGAAGATGGGGCTTGAGGGACTTGCCCGCCCCGGAGGTTCCGCTGGCCGCAACGATGACGACGTCGGCCTCGTCCAGGACCCCCGCGACGAACCCCGGCGCCAGCGCCAGGGTGCACGCCGTGGGGTAGCAGCCGGGGATCGCGATCCGGCGAGCGCCGGACAGGGCCTCGCGGCCCTTGTGCCCCAGCGGCAGCGGCAGCTCCGGCAGCCCGTACGGCCAGGTGCCGGCATGGCTCACGCCGTAGAAGTGCTCCCACTGCTGGGCGTCGGCCAACCGGAAGTCCGCACCACAGTCGAGCACGATCACGTCGTCCGGCAGCTGGTGCACGAGTGCGGCCGAGGCGCCGTGCGGCAGCGCAAGAAAGACGACCTCGTGGCCGGCCAACGTCTCAGGGCTGGTCTCGAGGACAACCCTGTCCGCCAGCGGGGTCAGGTGCGGATGGATGGCGCCCAGTCCGGCGCCGGCGCTGGACGCCGCGGTGAGGGCTCCCACCGTGATGTCGGGGTGTCCGAGCAGCAGGCGCGCGATCTCCCCGCCGGCATACCCGCTGGCTCCTGCTATCGCCGCCCTGATCATGCGCATGACTATACACATCTATGGGAATGTATGCAGCCCGGGTCCAGTCTCCTGGTTGCGCAGGAGGACGTGGGTCAGCTGCCGTCAAACGTGCACCTGACGCCGACAGGTGTATGCCGCCGGCAGATTCCCGCACAAGTCCGCGAGCTGACAGGCACAGACCCGAGGTCGTGCACGTTTGAGCGCGTGGGCAGCCGCACTGCCGGCACCCTCAGGCGCCGCGCTGCACCGCACCCAGGGCAGCCCCGGCTGCCGCGATCGCCTGGTCGCGAAGACCGTTGACCTCTTTGGTGGTCAAGGTGCGCTCGGGTGCACGGAAGACCAGTCGGTAGGCCAGGGACTTACGGCCGGGGCCCGCTTGTTCGCCGCGGTAGACGTCCATCAGCCAGACGGACTCGAGCAGCTCGCCCGCCCCCTGCCTGAGGGCCGACTCCAGGTCGGCCGCCGGGACGTGCTCTTCGACGACCAGGGCGACGTCGCTCTGCGCCACGGGATAGGTGGACAGCTCGCGGGCCTGGACCGTGACGTCGCTGGCCGCCGTGATGACATCGACGTCCAGCTCGGCGGCACAGGTCCGTGACGGCAGGCCGAGCGCAACCACCACCTTGGGGTGAAGCTCGCCGGCGTGACCGACGAGGGTTCCATCGGCAAGCTCGAGCCGTGCACACCTGCCGGGGTGCCACGGCGCCAGGTCATCGGCCGTGACAACCAGCTCCACGCTCAGCGCCGAGGCCATCGCCCTGGCGGCACCGACCACATCGGTCCAGTCGGCAGGACGTCCGCGCCCCCACCACCCTGCGGG
>JANOHS010000368.1:0-4321 GCA_031406655.1 Micrococcales bacterium | reverse complement strand
ACAACCGGGCCAGCGTGTCGTTGACCCGGATCACCTCACCATGGCCATTGACCAGCAGCTCACCGTTGATCGCCTCGTCGAACACCCGCCGGAAACGATCCTCACTGGCCCGCAACGCAGCCTCAGCCGCGCGCATCGCAGCCTGCTCAGCGACCCTGCGGCGGGCGAACCTGAGGGCCAGCACGGTGAACAGGAGCACGAGCAGCAGCGCGACGCCCAACGTGACTTCCAGGTTGCGCCGGAAGGTGCTCGCCGGGGCGAACGCGGCCGAGCTCGACATGGCGGCTGTGACCGTCCATCCGATGCCGGGCACCGGCCCCGTCGTCTCGACCTTCACGTCACTGACGGTGCTGACCGATCGCCCCGCGAGAGCCTGTCGGGTCGCTCCGGAGACCGGTGCAAGCACCGGTTGTCCCAGGTCGTCGACGGGTAGGGCACCGGTCAGCTGCTGACCGTTCTGGTCGGTCACGCTGATCGTGACGCCGTCGTCCCTCTGGGAGCCCTCGGCGACCGCGCGAACGGAGTCGAGCTGCCACAGGACGGTGACGTAGCCGACGCGCCGGGATCGGTCGAGCACCGGGGCGGCTACCCCGACGACCAGGGGGTGCCCGATCGATGCTGAGCTGTAGGCCGCTGAAACGTAGGGCTGCCCCGTCGAGGACACCCCCCGGAACCAGTCCCGGAACGAGAAGTCCTTGCCCAGGAGGTCAGGTTGGTCGGGGTAGATCGCAACGTTCCGCCCCCGTGTGTCGGTCACGAAAGCCGCCGGCGCGTTCTTGCTGTGCGCCAAGGTCGACAGCTGCTCCTGCACCCGGCCAAGGCCTGCCGGCGTGCCCTCCCGGAGACCTTCGATCACCACAGTGCTCGCCGCCCAGGTTGCCACGGTTCGTTTGAAGTCGTCGGTCTGGCTCTCGAGCGCCCGCACCGCCGCATCGCGGTTGGACCTCACCCGGGACTGGGCGTCCCTATGAACGGTGTCGTCCGCCTCGTGGATCGCGACCGAGGTGACACCACCCAGCAAGGTGACCGCCAGGACGGCCACGCCCAAAGGAACGGCAACGCGATGCCGCAGCCACGAGGGCATGGCAGAACTCATGCGGACGCCACGCTTTCGAGCGGTCATGCCAGCCCCTCCAGTTGTGCGCTCCACGCTAGAACGATGACCCTGTGTCCGTACTGGGAATAGGCATTCTCCCCATGTCTCTTGACAAATCGGGCGTCAGGTCACCGGCGGGTCACTGAGTGTTTCCTGGCGGCGGGTCCGGGCGACAGGCTCAGCGGCCCAGACGCTCGTAGGTCTGCTCGGTACGTTCCCTGGCCGGGGACCACCACGGCTCGTTGTCGCGGTACCACTGGATCGTCTGGGTGAGCCCGGCGCGGATGTCCTGGTACCTCGGCGCCCAGCCAGTCTCGGCACGCAGCTTGCCGGAGTCGATGGCGTAGCGCAGGTCATGGCCCGGGCGGTCGGGGACGAGGTCGAACCAGTCGGCCGGCCTGCCCATCAGCTCCAGCAGCAGCGCCACGATCTGGCGGTTGTTCTGCTCGCCGTCGGCGCCGATCAGGTAGGTCTCGCCGAGCCGGCCCTGCTCCAGGATCGTGACGACGGCGTCGTTGTGGTCGTCCACGTGGATCCAGTCACGCACGTTGGCACCGGCGCCATACAGCTTGGGTTTCACTCCGCGCAGGATGCCGGTGATCTGGCGGGGGATGAACTTCTCGACATGCTGGTAGGGGCCGTAGTTGTTGGAGCAGTTGGACAGCGTGGCCTGGATGCCGAACGAGCGGATCCACGCTCGTACCAACAGGTCTGCGCTGGCCTTGCTGGCCGAGTACGGGCTCGACGGGTTGACCGGCGTCTGCTCGGTGAAGCGCGCCGGGTCGTCGAGCTCGAGGTCGCCGTACACCTCGTCGGTGGAGATGTGGTGCAGCCGGACCTGGTGCTTGCGGACCGCCTCCAGCAGCCGGTAGGTCCCGATGATGTTGGACTCCATGAACGGCCACGGGTCGTCCAGGGAGTTGTCGTTGTGCGACTCGGCCGCGAAATGCACCACGGCGTCGGAGCCCGCGACCAGCTCGTCGACCAGGTCGGCGTCGGCGATGTTCCCGTGGACGAACCGGATCTGGTCGGCCACCGGCGCGAGGTTCTCCAGCGACCCGGCATAGGTCAGGGCATCGACCACGGTGAGCTCCCAGCCGGGACGGGTCGCCCGGGCGCGCTGGACGAAGTTGGCGCCGATGAACCCCGCGCCGCCGGTGACGAGCAGCTTCATGTCGTTCTCCCTGAGATCGTGTCGCCCACTACATCACGACGTCGCCACCGACGATTAGGGTGGCGACCTGAGCCGCTGGTAACCTTGCCCTGCCGTGCAACCGGCCGCGGATCCATAGAGCCTGGGTGAACCTGCCCCAAGGCACCGCGCAACGAACACACCGAGGAGATACCGCGTGCCCCTGGACACTGCCGTCAAGAAAGAGATCATGACCGAGTACGCCACCAAAGAGGGCGACACCGGTTCCCCCGAGGTTCAGATCGCGATGCTCACCCGCCGCATCCTGGACCTTACCGAGCACTCGCGTGAGCACAAGCACGACCACCACAGCCGCCGCGGCCTCCTGCTGCTGGTCGGCCGTCGCAAGCGCATGCTGCGCTACCTGCAGGCCACCGACATCACCCGCTACCGCGAGCTGATCAAGCGCCTCGGTCTGCGCCGATAATCGTTCCCTTCGGGTGGAGCGGCCTCCTCCACGACACGTGAGGAGGCCGCTTCTTTCGTTTGAGAGCGGGGCACTAAGCAACACCGCCCCCTTTTTGTAAGTGCGTGCACAACGACGATGCACGGCTGTTTTTGAGAGAAATGGAGGATCCCCAATGGAGGGTCCAGAGATTCAGTCCGCCGAAGCCATCATCGACAACGGCGCATTCGGTACCCGCACGGTCCGGTTCGAGACCGGACGCCTTGCCCGCCAGGCCGGCGGCGCAGTCGTCGCCTATCTCGACGAAGACACGATGCTGCTGTCGACAACCACCGCCGGCAAGCATCCCAAGGAACAGTTCGACTTCTTCCCGCTGACGGTCGACGTCGAAGAGCGCATGTATGCCGCCGGGAAGATTCCCGGCTCGTTCTTCCGTCGTGAGGGCCGCCCCTCCACCGACGCCATCCTCACCTGCCGCCTGATCGACCGGCCGCTGCGCCCGACCTTCAAGAAGGGTCTGCGCAACGAGGTCCAGGTCGTCATCACGGTCTTCGCGCTCAACCCGGACCACCAGTACGACGTGCTGGCCATCAACGCCGCGTCCGCATCCACCCAGATCTCGGGCCTGCCGTTCAGCGGCCCGATCGGCGCGACCCGCGTCTCGCTGATCGACAACCAGTGGGTTGCCTTCCCGAACTTCAGCGACCGTGAGCGTTCGGTCTTCGACATGGTCGTCGCCGGCCGCGTCGTCACCGGCAAGGACGGTGTGGAGGACGTCGCGATCATGATGGTCGAGGCCGAGTCCACCACCGCCACCTGGGACCTGGTCAAGCACCAGGGCAAGGGCGCCCCGACCGAGTCGGTCGTCGCCGAGGGCCTCGAGGCCTCCAAGAAGTTCATCGGCCTGCTGTGCAAGGCCCAGGGCGAGCTCGCCGCGAAGTCCTCCAAGGAGGTCCAGGACTTCCCCGTCTTCCTCGACTACCAGGACGACGTCCTCGGCGCCGTCGAAGAGGTCGTCTCCGGCGACCTCGCAACCGCCCTGCAGATTGCCGGCAAGGCAGAGCGCGAGAACCGCATCGACGAGATCAAGGCCGCCGTGAAGGGCGACCTCGAGGGGAAGTTCGAGGGCCGCGAGAAGGAGATCTCCGCCGCATACCGCGCCGTTCAGAAGAAGCTGATCCGTCAGCGCATCCTGCGCGACAAGGTCCGCATCGACGGTCGCGGCCTGGCCGACATCCGCGCCCTGGGCGCCGAGGTCGAGGTCCTGCCCCGCGTCCACGGCTCGGCGATCTTCGAGCGCGGCGAGACCCAGATCATGGGTGTCACCACGCTGAACATGCTGCGCATGGAGCAGATGCTGGACACCCTCGCTCCGGAGACCCGCAAGCGCTACATGCACAACTACAACTTCCCGCCCTACAGCACCGGTGAGACCGGTCGGGTGGGTTCGCCCAAGCGCCGCGAGATCGGTCACGGCGCCCTGGCCGAGCGTGCGCTCATGCCGGTGCTGCCGACCCGCGAGGAGTTCCCGTACGCCATCCGTCAGGTGTCCGAGGCCCTCAGCTCCAACGGCTCGACGTCCATGGGCTCGGTGTGTGCCTCCACCCTCTCGCTGCTCAACGCCGGT
>JANOHS010000365.1:0-4331 GCA_031406655.1 Micrococcales bacterium | reverse complement strand
TGACCGTGCTGTACGTCGCAGCCTCGGTGCTCTCCTGGGTACAGGGCCGGGTCACGACGGTCATCGTGCAGCGCACCGTCTACCGGATGAGGTCCGAGGTTGAGGCGAAGTTCAGCCGAATGCCGTTGTCCTACTTCGACTCCAAGCCGCGGGGCGAGCTGCTCAGCCGGGTGACGAACGACATCGACAACGTCGCCCAGTCGCTGCAACAGACGATGAGCCAGCTGCTCACGTCCCTGCTGACCGTCATCGGCGTGCTCGCGATGATGGTCTATGTCTCCCCGGTCCTGTCCGTCGTGGCCCTGGTGACTGTGCCGATGTCGATGCTCATCACCTTGACCATCGCGAAACGGTCCAAGCCGCAGTTCGTGGCCCAGTGGTCGACCACCGGCAAGCTCAACGGTCACGTCGAGGAGGCCTACACCGGGCACGAGCTGGTCAAGGTCTTCGGGCGCAGCCATGAAACAGTCGAGGCGTTCCGGGAATTGAACGAGCAGCTGTACGACTCCAGCTTCAAGGCGCAGTTCATCTCGGGCCTGATCCAGCCGGCGATGATGTTCATCGCCAACCTCAACTACGTTGCCATTGCTGTGATCGGGGGACTTCGGGTCGCCTCGGGATCCATCAGCCTCGGCGATGTCCAGGCGTTCATCCAGTACTCCCGGCAGTTCACCCAACCGCTGACACAGGTTGCCTCCATGGCCAACCTGCTGCAGAGCGGGGCGGCCTCGGCGGAGCGGGTCTTCGACGTGCTGGACGCCCCGGAGCAGTCCGCCGACCCCAGCCCGGCGACAACCCCGGCGAACGTGCGCGGCCGTATCGCCTTCGAGGACATGTCATTCTCCTACGACCCGTCGCGGCCCCTCATCGAGCACCTCGACCTTGTTGCCGAACCCGGCCAGACCATCGCCATCGTCGGCCCCACGGGGGCAGGCAAGACCACGCTGGCCAACCTCCTCCTGCGCTTCTACGAGGTGGACGCAGGACGGATCACCCTCGACGGCGTCGACATCCGGGAGATGCGCCGCGAAGACCTGCGATCCCAGTTCGGCATGGTTCTGCAGGACACCTGGCTCTTCGGCGGGTCCATCCGCGAGAACATCGCCTATGGCGCGACGGATGCGTCCCCGGCACAGATCAGCGAGGCGGCCGAGGCGGCATACGCGGACCACTTCGTGCGAACTCTGCCCGACGGCTACGACACGGTGATCGACGATGACGGCGCGAGTGTTAGCGCGGGCCAGCGACAGCTGCTCACGATCGCTCGGGCCTTCCTGGCCGATCCGGCGATCCTGATCCTGGACGAGGCGACGAGCTCGGTGGACACCCGGACCGAGGCGCTGGTGCAGCAGGCGATGGCGGCGCTGCGGACCGGTCGCACCAGCTTCGTGATCGCCCACCGGCTGTCCACCATCCGCGACGCCGACCGGATCGTGGTCATGGTCGACGGAGGCATCGTCGAACATGGGACGCACTCGCAGCTTCTGGCCGCCGAGGGCGCCTACTACCGGCTGTATGTCGCCCAGTTCAGTGGCGCCATCGTCGACGACGACGTCGAGGTGGCCCAGCCGATCGGCTGAGGTGGTTCACAGCCCGATGGCCGGTTTCCATCCTCAGTGGCGCGATCTCGTCAGCCAGTGGTGATCGGAACCAGCTACTGGGCCGGCTCCTGTGGACGACGGCCGAGGGTGACTGCCGGGGGCGCCTAGGGTCGTTCCATGCCAACAGCTCCGAACCCGTCGGCCCTGAGTGACGAGCGGTCCCGCACTGCCGCCCGCGTGATCGTCGCGATCGCGGGCGACGGCGCCGTTCTGCGTGAGGACCAGAGCCTGGCCGTGGCGGCGCTCTGCGAGCCCGCCGCCAGGGTCCTGGTGGTTCAGGCCACCGGCTGGGGCAAGTCGGCCGTCTACTGGGCTGCTTCCGCGATCCGGCGTCACGAGGGCGCCGGTCCGGCACTGGTCGTCTCACCTCTGCTGTCCCTGATGCGCGACCAGGTCGGCGCTGCGGAACGGGCCGGGCTTCGCGCGGCGACGCTGAACTCCTCAAACATCGATGCCTGGTCGCGGGTCGAGGCGGCACTGCGAGCGGATGAGCTCGACGTCCTCCTGGTCTCACCCGAACGGTTGGCCAACCCCGGATTTGGTCGTCGGGTGCTCGACGAGCTGGCCGGGCGGCTCGGGCTGCTGGTCATCGACGAAGCGCACGCTGTCTCGGACTGGGGGCACGACTTCCGCCCCGACTACCGACGGGTTGCCGACGTGCTGCAGACGCTCAACCCGCAGACCCCGGTGCTGGCGACCACGGCGACCGCCAACGCGCGCGTGACGCTGGACGTCGCGGCTCAGCTCGGTGAGGCGACCCTGGTGCTACGGGGCCCGTTGGCCCGGAGCAGCCTGCAGCTGACCGTGGTGGATGCGCTCTCCCCGATCGAGCGCTTCGCCTGGGTCGTTGACCACCTGCCGCGGTTCAAGGGCTCCGGGATCGTCTACACCCTGACCGTAAGAGACGCCGAACGTCTAGCTGCCGCAGTGCAGTTCGTCCACGGCGACAGCTGCAAGGTCGCGGCGTACACGGGCGGTCTGGAGTCAGACGAGCGGGAGCGGCTCGAGGACGCGTTGCGCGGCAACCGGCTCAAGGCGCTGATCGCCACGTCGGCGTTGGGTATGGGTTACGACAAGCCGGACCTCGGTTTTGTCGTCCACGTCGGCTCGCCTCCGTCGCCGGTGTCGTACTACCAGCAGGTGGGACGTGCGGGTCGGGGGATCGATCATGCGCTGGTGGCTCTGCTTCCCTCGGACGCCGACGCCGGCGTGTGGGACTACTTCGCGACGGCGACGATCCCCGATCGCGCGCAGGTCGATCGACTGCTCGCCGGCCTCTCTGCCTATGTCGACGGCCCACCGGCCACGGTGCCGGTGCTCGAGGCCGAGACCGGACTGCGACGTGGACGCGTCGAACTGATGCTCAAGCAGCTCGCCGTGGACGGCGTGGTCGAGCGGATCGAGGGTGGGTGGCGCCCAACCGGGGCCGAGTGGACCTACGACCAGGGCCACTACGACGGCATCATCGCCACCCGGCGTCGCGAAGCGGAGATCATGCGCGCCTACACGCGCGGGCAGAGCTGCCTGATGATGCTGCTGCAGGAGTCGCTCGACGATCCCAGCGCCCAGATGTGCGGACGGTGCTCGGTCTGCCTCGGTCACCTGCCGCAGCCGTTGGCCGAGCGTCCCGAGCAGGCCACCGTCGAGGCGGTCACGCGCCGGCTGAGGGGCGAGGTCACCATCCTTGAGCCCCGCAAGATGTGGCCAGGAGGGGCCTTCGGCACCCGCGGCAGGATCCCGCCAGGCCTGATGGCGCAAGAGGGGCGGGCGATCGTCTACGCCGACGCGCCCGAATGGCGTGAGCTGGTGCGGTCGACGTTCGACCGGGACAGCGCACCGTCCCAGGAGCTGCGCGAGGCGGCAGTGGCGGCGCTCGGTCACTGGCGGGACACGTGGGCGAGGCGCCCGGACGTGGTCGTGGCGCTGCCTGCCGCCGGCTACCCCCTGATGACCACAGGTCTGGCCGATCATCTGGCACAGGTGGGCCGGCTGGGCAGGGCCGACCTCATCGTGGACATTGATCCCGCGGCGCCTCTTGACCTGTCC
Source organism: Micrococcales bacterium (assembly GCA_031406655.1). Lineage (GTDB taxonomy): Bacteria > Actinomycetota > Actinomycetes > Actinomycetales > Dermatophilaceae > UBA4719. Next base: position 684 of record JANOHS010000365.1, on the reverse strand, counting down.
TCACCCCAGGAGGCGGCGCTGTGGCGTGATGCCATCCGGGTCAACGACGAGCTGCTCTCCGCGGTCTGCGACAAGGTGGTGCTGCTCGTGGTTGATGCGTCCTCGACACAGTGGCCGATCACCGTGGCTGCGGCTCACCTGCTTCAGGGCGAGGCGTCGATGGTCCTTCCGCTGTTGGTCCACCGCCGCCCCTGATCCGAGCGCTCGCGTGGAGGTGCCCGGCCCAAGCTCGTCGAGCCGGATGGGTTTGGTGCCCAGGACAGAGGCCGCCGGGGCGGCAGACCCGCTGGGGATGCAGGATGAGTGTCATGCCCAAGGCGCCCGAGGAGTCCTCATCGTCATCGGCCCGACCGACGACCCGATTCGGTGCCCGGGCCGTGCTGGCCGGTGTGGCCCTGATCCTCGTTGCGGTCCCCTTTACGTTGACGCTCCTGCTGGTTGAGGCCAGCTGGGCGCCGCTGCTGCGGGCCGACGCCGGTGCGCGCGACAGCCTGCACGGCTACGCGGTAACCCACTCGGGATTCGTCCGGGCGATGACGCTTGTCAGCGACTCCGGGTCTGCGCGTGCATGGCAGGTCGCGCTGACCCTCGTCGTCATCTGGCTGCTGTGGCGCCGGCTTCCCCGGCTGGCCCTGTTCGTCGCGGTCACAGCGGCCGGGTCATCGGTGCTGAACGGCATCGTCA
>JANOHS010000359.1:0-1703 GCA_031406655.1 Micrococcales bacterium | reverse complement strand
GTCCGAGCAGCAGCCCGATGGCGTCGATTCGGTCCCGTCTCATCCCCAGGGCGGCTGCTGCGGGCAGAGCCAGGTGCCAGAAGACGACGAAGACCAGGGTCGGCCGGAGCAGGCGGACGAGCCGGCCCTGGAGGTACTCGGGGTAGCCGGCGCCACGACGACGCAGGCTCCGCCAGAAGGTGATGTTCGTGAAGCCCCCGGCGATGAAGAACAGCGGCATGACCTGGAACAGCCACGTGGCCAGCTGCAGAGCCGGGATCGAGGTCAGGGCGTTGGCGCCGATGAGCTGGTCTCCCTGGACGACCACCGTTGCCATCAGCCAGTGACCGAGCACCACGATGACCAGGCTGCCGGCCCGCACGGCGTCGATGAACCGGTCGCGGTCCGGTGCGGTGGCCGCGGAGACCAGAGCGGCGAAAGTGGCGGGTGGCCGATGGGCTGCCATGGCGTCATTGTGGCCGCATGGCGGCCCCGGGGGTGCGAGATTGCCGAGGTCAGCGCGTCGACACGGTGACGGTGAACTTCGCGTTGCGGCGGACGACCCTCGTGGTCCCGACCGCGCGGGCCAACGCCTTGGTGTGGGCGAGATGAGAGTTGAACACCGTCCACAGCTCGCCACCCGGCGCGAGGACACGGCCGGCCGCGTCGAACAACCTGAGGGCGGCCCCGGCGTGCACAGAGGTGCCGAGGTGGAACGGCGGGTTGCACAGGATCAGGTCCACGCTGGCATCGGGCAGGCTCGACATCGCATCGTCGCGAAGGACCTGCACCCGCTCGGTCAGTCCGTTGACCGCAAGGGTGGCTGCGGTCGACGCCACGGCCGCCGCCGACTGGTCGGTCGCGAGCACGCTGAGGTGCGGCCGTGCGCGGGCCAGAACCGCGGCGATGACGCCCGTGCCGCAGCCCAGGTCGACGGCAGTGCTGGCGCTCGGGTGCATGCCGTCGACGAGCTCCAGCAGGAACCGCGTACCGAGGTCGAGCTTGGTGCCCGCGAACGCGGCGCCATGGGCACAGACCCAGAGGTCGAGGTCAGGGAGGTGCTGTCGCATCGGGAAGGCAGGCACGCCGTCGTCGGGCCGGGGCTCCCGGGCGATCAGGACCCTGGACTTCTGAGTGGCAAGCGACGCCCGCACCTCTGCGAAGGAGTCGGCCAGGACGTCGTTCATCGTGAGGGTCATGTGCTTGACGCGGCCGCCGAGGAAGATCTGCACACCCGGATCGGCGCTCGTCGCGAGCTGAGCGATCTCGCGCAGGGCTTCGAGACTCTTGGGGAGCTGGCCCAGGACGACCGTGGCCCCGGTGAACAGCTCATGGTCGAGGGGGAGCTGCCGGAACCGTTTGGTCAACCCGGCACGATTCGCATTGTGTGCCAGGGCCTGCTCGCTGGTGATGGGGTCCTGATGGACCCGAACGTCGTCTGCTCCGTGCAGCGCGATGGCGCCGAGCGTCATGGCGCCGTACCGGTCTCCGACGACGACGACCCGCCCGGGCCCCGCTGCCTCAATGGCTTCACCAGCCACGGCCAGGACGAGCCGGTCCGTCGCGTCGACCGCCACGAGGTTGTCGCTCTCGAGGTCGGGGAAGCGTCGCAGATCCTGGAAGTCGAACGGGACGTTCATCGGGGACAGCCTGCCAGTGCGTGGCCCCCGCGAGCTGCCCGCCCTGGTCAGTGCGGCCGAAGGACGTCGGTCTGGGCCGGTGCC
>JANOHS010000343.1:0-2983 GCA_031406655.1 Micrococcales bacterium | reverse complement strand
CTTGACAGTCGTGTATCAGTAGATGCTTGACACCGGCCGTGTTCGGCCATCCTGTTTGACGACGTTCCGCGGGCGTCGCCGAGGCAGGGAGGCCCGGATGGTGCTGGTTCAGTTGTCTGTTGTCGAGCAACGTCTTGATGCGGTGCGTGCGGTCCTTGCCGGTGCGACAGCCACGGAGGTGGGCGGCCGCGGTCGGGGTATCGCGCCAGTCTGTGCATACCTGGATCGCCGCTATCTGGTCGATGGGTTGGCGGGCACGAGGCGCTCGTACGCTGGGCGCACGTCCGACTCACTTCATGCGAGTCGGTCATACCTGGTTATACTTTTGGTATGAAGACCGCGATCTCGGTACCTGATGAGACCTTCGAGAAGGCGTCCCGTCGTGCGCACGATCTGGGGATGAGCCGATCGGAGTTCTTCTCCCGAGCTGCAGCGCGATATCTGGACGAGCTCGATGCCGAGTCGGTGACCCGCCAGATCGACCTGGCCGTTGCCGCTCTGGCAGAGCGAGACGACTCCGCAGCGGATGCCGTTGCCGTGGGGCGTCGGGTCCTGGCTGACGCTTCGGGCGACTGGTGATCGAGCGGGGTGGTATCTACTGGGCAGATCTGGGCGCGCCGGCCGGATCGCGCCCGGCCAAGCGCCGGCCGGTAATGGTCATCTCGGCAGAGACCTACAACAACAGCCGGTTGGCCACGGTGCGTGCCGTCGTGCTGACATCGAACACCGACTTGGCCACGATGCCCGGCAACGTGTTCCTGCCCGCCGCTGCGTCAGGGCTACCCAAAGACTCGGTCGTGAACGTCACCGCCCTGGTCACGCTCAACAAGACAGATCTGTCCGAACAAGCGGGCCAAGCGCCGTTAACGCTGCTGCGCGAGATCGATCGCGGCCTGCGGCACGTCCTCGATCTCTAGTCGATCAACACCCAGACGGGAGACGGTCGGCAAAGAGGCAAGGGCCTGAAACAACGCACTCAACTGCTTGATGAGCGGTAGTCCGCTCATCCGGGTTATGCACGTGATCCGCAGGTGCCGATGAGCGCGTTTGACTCCTGCTTCAGAGCCCACCAGCAGGCAAGCCGCGACGTCGCGTTCGAGTTTAGCGGCCGGGTCCGTTCGATCTTCTGAGGTGGCCTTCCTCTGGGCGACGTCCTTGGCCGCTGCTGCAGGGCCCTCGAGCGCGGGCATGCAACGTGGCGATCCGCCATAGCCGGAGGCCCATGCTGCTGACGGAGTCCTCGGCGCGCCGGATCAACGCCGAACTGATATGTAGGTAGGTCTTGTCAAGGGGCACGACGAAGCGGCACCCGGATGGCTTCGCGGGCGCCGCTTCTGTTGGCCGGACCAGGGTGACGAGTTGGCGTGCGTGTCAGTGCGCGACGGCGCGGTCAGACTGATATTCGCGGGTTGGGTACCGCAGGACGGGCTGTTCGGCTGGAGCGCTTCTGCTGGTCTAGGAATATCGAGCGTGGCTTCGAGGGGTGAATCCCGTTGCTGCTCATAGTTCAATCGCAGGTCGCTCCACGCGCGGCCGCCTTCCCATCTTCCTGGTCCGGCTGCTTGGGGGCCCCCGCTAGTCGTCCATGACTGCCAGCGACCAACACCAGCCGGCGAGCTCGCGGGCGATCGCGACGTTGGCCACGACCGGTCTCTTCTTGCGGTCGGTGAAGTGCAGCCACCGCTGATGCAGCCGCTGGTTACCTGCGTGTCCGCGGGCCCGTGCAGCCGCCGGCGCCAGCCCCGAGGAGGACTCTGTGGGCACCAACCCCAGGTACGCCCCGATAGTGGATCCGGTCAGCCGGTGCCAGTCCCGACCTCAACAGCGAGCCCGAACGCGGTCAGCGTCGAGACCCCGCGCAGGCACCCCAACCGGTGAACGACAGGGGTGTACTCGCTGTTTGCGGCCATCGTCTCGATCGCTGTGTCGAGCCGGTTCCGGAGGGCTTCGGCCTGCAAGACGGCTTCGTGCGGCGTCGAACGCGAGCTGCAGTCCTGGAGCGTCGAAATGCTGGTTGCGCAGCCAGGCCAGGTGGGTGCAAGTCCATGCTTGGCCGCCGTAGTACACGATTCCCTGACGCAGCAACAGCTTCGAGACCCGGTGCCGGGCCCGCATCAGATCACCGCGGACATCCTCCCGGGCACGCACCAAGTCACGAGCTGCCTCCTGCATGACGGACGGCACTGCCACCGACACGTGGGGCAACGGGACGTAAGGCCCTGTCCCGCCGACGCGAGTGCCTTGACGATGGGGACCATGGATCGCGCTCAGAACGATTCGACGGTCGACGAGGTCTCGCGCCTGCAAGCGCAGGTCGATGCGTTTCGCGCCATGGCGGACTCACACCCGGCGCTGCTCTGGTCGGCCGACACGACGGGCCTGTGCACCGAGTTCAACCGGTCGTGGCTGCTGTTCCGAGGTCGATCGTTGGAAGAGGAGTTCGGAGTGGGATGGCTCGAGGGGGTGCACCCGGACGACAGCGAACGCTGCATGTCGACCTACCTCGAGGCGTTCGGCCGACGCGAGTCCTTCGAGATGGAGTATCGACTCCAACGCGCAGACGGCATCTATCGTTGGATCCTGGACCGGGGCGCACCACGGGAGACGGTCGACGGGGAGTTCGCTGGCTACATCGGCAGCTGTGTCGACGTCACCGAGCACCGCCGCCGCGAGGAGGAGCTCACTCATGCCAAGGAGACGCTGACTCGCGCCGCGATGCGCGATCTGCTGACCGGCCTCGGCAATCGCGCCCTCCTCGTCGAACGGGGGCGGGCACTGCTCGATCGCGCTGCGATGGGTGACTACGGCGGGGTCGGGCTGCTCTTCGCCGACGTCAACGGGTTCAAGGAGATCAACGACGAGAACGGTCACGATGTGGGCGACAAGGTGCTGGTCGACCTTGCGGAGGCGCTTCGGCATGCGGTGCGCCCGGGGGACCTCGCCATCCGGTGGGGCGGCGACGAGTTCGTCGTGCTCTGTGAGG